>JANYEQ010000073.1 GCA_025363015.1 Bacteroidota bacterium | reverse complement strand
CCGAAAGCTTGGTACCATTAATTTCTTGTTAAGCCACTCTCTCCCTGCGGAGCAAGTGCGGAACGTTATCCTCTAATAAAGGTACAGATATTCTCTAAGAACTGAACGTTTTAAAAACAAAATCCCCTGACAGTTTTTACTATCAGGGGATACGTTCGAGGTCCCGAGCGGGTGAGAGCCTTGCTCTCCTGACGCTTGGCACCGTTGGCTTTTATTAGCCGAACGCTGATAGCGCAGAGCAAGTGCGGAACGCAGGTAATAGTAGCAGATATATTTTTGGAATAAAAAAAGCCCCGAAAAGATGATTTTCGGGGCTTGGTTCGAGGTCCCGTCCAGGTTCGAACTGGAGTAGCAGCTTTTGCAGAGCTGAGCCTAACCACTCGGCCACAGGACCTTTTTGTAAAACGATAATTTTAAATGTTAAATTAAAATTAACGAAGTCAAAAGTAAGATTTTTTTTGCAATTTGCCACTAAATTTAAAAAATAATGCAATTTTTATCTAAACTCCCAAATGTAGGCACCACCATATTTTCGGTAATGAGTGCTTTGGCTAAAGAACATAACGCTATAAATTTATCGCAAGGGTTTCCTGATTTTGAATGTGATAAAAAATTATTACAACTTGTTCAAACCCACATGAATAATGGGTTTAACCAATATGCGCCCATGCAAGGTGTTATTCAATTGCGCGAACGTATTGCGCAAATAATTTTAAATAGTTACAATGCCACTTACCATCCCGATACCGAAATTACAATTACCGCAGGTGCTACACAAGGCATTTACACAAGCATTGCTGCGTTTGTAAATAAAGGCGATGAGGTAATTGTGTTTGAGCCTTGTTACGATTGCTACATTCCCGCTATAGAAGTACATGGAGGTATTGCCGTGCCAATTCCCTTAAGTTATCCAAATTTTAATATTAATTGGGAATTGGTAACTCAAAAAATAACCACACAAACAAAATTAATAATTATTAATTCGCCCCACAACCCAAGCGGCACAACGCTTAAAAAAAGTGATTTAGTACAACTTGAAAAAATAATAGCGGGCAAAAACATTATTGTAATAAGCGACGAAGTATACGAACACATGGCTTTTGATAATGAGCCACACCATAGTGTAGCACGCTTTACAACTTTAAAAAATCAAAGTATTATTGTATCAAGTTTTGGTAAAACCGTTCACACTACTGGTTGGAAAATTGGTTACGTAGCCGCACCAAAAGAGTTAATGGCAGAGTTTAGAAAGGTACATCAGTTTTTAGTATTTTGTGTTAACCACCCTTTTCAATTGGCATTGGCAGATTATTTAGCAGATGAAACAACCTATAAAGACTTACATTTTTTTTACGAAGAAAAAAGGAATTATTTTAAAAAATTAATTTCAGGTTCGCGTTTTGGTATTGAAAAATGTACGGGGACTTATTTTCAATTATTAAATTTTAAAAATATTACACAAGAAGCCGATACCGATTTTGCAATTCGTTTAACAAAAGAGTTTAAATTGGCAAGTGTGCCTTTATCGGTTTTTTATACCCACAAAACTGATAATAAATTGTTGCGTTTTTGTTTTGCTAAAAAAAATGAAACCTTACAACAAGCCGCCGAAATTATTAATAAAATTTAAAAAAATTATTTAAGTAGCTTTACTGTTACTGGTAAAATTAATTTTTCCCATTCGGCATACTCTTTGGCGCTAGGGTGTAGGCCATCGTTGGCTACTAAGGTAGCATCGTCTTTCATTTTTTTAGATAGATCAAAAATATCTACAACCAGTAAATTATATTTTTTTCCTTGGTTTATAATTATGGTGTTAAACTCTAAAATGCCTTTACTAATGTTTCTTCCTGCGCCATACCCTTTTCCTGTTGGTGTTATTCCAAAATCGGGTATGGTAATTAAAATTAATTTTGTTTTATCAGTCAATTGGTTTTGTACTTCATCTATTATAAATATTAAATTTTTTTCAAAGGTTGCTATGGGTACTTCTCTTACCCAATCGTTAACACCAATTAATAACGTTACAAAATTTGGTTTTAGTTTTTTTAATAAAGGCAATTCTCTATCTATTAAATTTTGCGTACTAAAACCATTACGGGCTGGGTTATCTAAAAGTGTAGTTTTTATTTTTGCATCGTTTAAATGCTGTGTCAATAATTTGGGCCAAGCCTCGTTAGCACTTGCACCAGTGCAGATGGTATAAGAATCACCCAAAGGCAAATACAGTATTTGCTGTGTAGTTTGCACTTTAAAAGATGCAAGCAGTATGCCTAGTATTGTTAAAATACTGTATTTAAAAAAACGCATGGTATTAATATTTAGTATAAATTTATATTTTATTTTGCAAACATGGTTACACATATAAAATCATTAAAATATACGATAAATACGGGCGATACGGTTTTAAAAGAGTTGACTATTTTTTTAAAAAAAAATAAGTACTCAAATTATTTTATTTTGTGCGATGAAAACACTTTGCAACATTGTTTACCACTAGTAATTACAAATTGTACACCATTAGTAAATGCACATATTATTGAAATTGAAAGTGGCGAAACAAACAAAACTATTGAAATTGTTATAAATTGCTGGCACACCTTGCTTGAAAACAATGCCGATAAAAACGCATTACTTATAAATTTAGGCGGCGGTGTAATAAGTGATTTAGGAGGCTTTACGGCATCTACGTATAAGCGGGGCATTGATTTTATAAACATACCTACTACGTTATTGGCTATGGCTGATGCTAGTGTGGGGGGTAAAACAGGTTTTGATTTTGGTGGATTAAAAAATAGTATTGGTACTATTACACAACCCAAAGCCGTTTTTATTTACCCCGCATTTTTAAACACACTTAGCCAACGGCACATTAATAATGGCTTAGCCGAAGTGTTTAAAATTGCACTTATTAATAATAAAGTTTTTTGGGATTATTTAAAAACCAACACTAAAAATTATTTACAACTTATCACTAAAAGTGTAGCCTTAAAAAATAAAGTTGTTTTAAAAGACCCCACCGATAAAGGCGTTCGTAAAGCTTTAAATTTTGGCCATACCATTGGGCATGCTATTGAAAGTTTGTATTTAAATACTAAAAATGAATTGCTACACGGCGAAGCCATCGTTATTGGTATGATTTTAGAAAGCCACATTGCTTTACAAAAAAAATTAGTTACTAAAACCGAATTTGTAGAAATTATAACCGTATTATATTCAAACTTCGAACTTAAAAAACACCTATCGTTTACATCAAACCAATTATTACAATTAATTAAAAACGATAAAAAAAATAGCAACTCTAAATTAAAATTTGCCTTAGTAAATAAAATTGGGGGCTGTAAAGTAGATGCAGAGGTTACTCTAGACCAAATACAAAAAGCAATTACTTACTTTAAAACTAATTATTAATGATAGCGTTAATTGCCAATCAAAATATAAACGCAACTATTTCTATATCTGGTTCTAAAAGTATTAGCAACCGAATATTAATTATAAAACATGTTTTAGGACTGGATATTGATTTAAATAACATCTCTGATGCCGAAGATACTGCTCTTTTACAAGAAGCCTTAGCACAAATAGAAAATATAACCTCGGCAACAATTAATATTCATCATGCAGGTACTGATATGCGTTTTTTAACCGCATTACTTTCGTGTAAAAAAGGCGAGTGGGTATTAACAGGCTCTGAGCGTATGAAACAACGCCCTATTGGCGAATTAGTAAACGCTTTAAAAAATTTAGGCGCAGATATTACCTACTTAGAAAAACAAAATTATCCTCCCTTAAAAATTATTGGAAAAGAATTATTGGGCGGCACCATCGAAATTGATGGAAGTATCAGCAGTCAATTTATTTCAGCATTACTTTTAATTGCGCACACATTTAAAAATGGTTTAGAGTTAAGTATAAATAATAAAATTGTTTCGTGGCCTTATATCCAAATGACCATCTCCTTATTGCAACAGTTTGGGATAGCGGTAGAAATAAATGCTATTGAGCGCAATACAAAACTTGTTATCAAACATAATCCACCTTCCATCTTCCATCTTCCATCTTCCATTAGTGTTGAATCTGATTGGTCCTCGGCCTCTTACTGGTTCAGCATTTGCGCCCTAAGTGCCAACGCAAGTATTAAATTAAATTATTTTAACGAAAAAAGTTTACAAGCCGATTCTGTTTTGCCGCAGCTATATAATAGTTTAGGTGTTAATACCGAGTTTAAAAAGGATTATATATTCTTAACTAAAAAACAAATTAATATCACCGAATTTAATTACGATTTTACCAATTGCCCCGATATTGCTCAAACCATTGCGGTTACTTGTTTAGCCTTAGGTATAAATGCAAATTTAACAGGCTTACAAACTTTAAAAGTAAAAGAAACCGATAGAATTATTGCACTAAAAAATGAGTTAGAAAAATTTGGTGCAGAGGTACAAATCACAAATAATTCAATTACGATTATCACTATCAAAAAAAATAGTAAAATATTAAGTTCCTCTTTCAATTCCGCTCAAGATGACAAAACTCCTGTCACCCTGAGCGGAATTAAAGGGCAATCAACAATTGATATTGAAACATACAATGACCACCGCATGGCCATGGCTTTTGCGCCTTTGTGTTTAAAATATCCTTCCATTCAAATTAAAAACCCTGAAGTGGTCACAAAATCGTATCCGCAGTTTTGGGAAGATTTAAAAAAAGTAGATTTTAAAATTAATAGCAAATAAATTATCTTTGTAATTATTACATCAGCAATGAAACATTACTCTACACACGCAATAGACCAGTTTACCCGCCACACATTAAACGATACGAGTGGGTTTAATTGGTTAATGAATAATGGTTATCGCGAATTAATTGCCACCTTAGATGCTATTCGAGATGATAAAATGGCTTTTAAATATTTAATGGATGGCAAACACTTTGTATTATTAGCTTTTGTTAATGCGATTTGGGAAGACTCTAAAGCCTTAAAATTTTTGTTAGATGTTAAAGCTTTTGATTGGGCAGCCTGCGCTAATATTATTAATGGCGATGATAAAGCCGAGGAAGCTTTAAATAAATTAAATAAAAAACATTTTGTATTATTAGCACACGCCATACAAAGCCGTATTCACGAAGATGGCGATAGAAATGTAAGCCCATGGGGAGTAATGAGTAATTTATTAAACTTTAAAAAAGCCTTAAAAAAAGATGAGAATAATAGATAGAATTCCGCATAAAAGTATGACCATTAGTATTTTTCAAATGAATGATAAATACCAAGTTAAGTTTGAAGCAGGACAAATGGAACAAATTTTTAAATTTTTAGTAGAAGAGGTTAAAGGCTTAGAAGGATTAAAACAAAAAATAAACGACGATTTTATAGAAAGTACACGCGATAGATTTAATGATATGTATGAGCAGATGCGAAAGGTGAAATAAACGTTTTTATAGCATAAAAATGGGCTGTGTTGATTTGGCGCATATTTTGCTTTGCAACTGCTGAGGAACACCTTATAGCTGATACAAAAATTTAACGAATCAACTACTAGCTTGTAATTTTTCGTTTAAATACATCTATTCAATCTACAATAGTTAGGGTTTTCAAAATGGTCGTATTCATAATTTAGTTTGTTAAAATAATCTTCAAACGGAGTAGTGCATTTTTAGTCTTCAAAATTTAAATAATAATTATTTTTATTTTCTACAGCAAGTGGTGTATAATTTTTTAACAACATACTCAAGTATAACTACTTTTAAATAATAGTGTTGCTAAGCTTTGTAGTATATTATATTTAGTTATTAGTGTTATTAACTATTATTAAAATAGGAGTTAATTTTTAAATCAACTCCACACTTCTCTTAATAAAATTAGTTAAACCTTCGCCTTTTAATAAACCTTGCGATAGTAACGCTAAATCTGCGGCTTGTTTTGCTAAATTTTTTTGTACATCGGCATTTGTTTCGCTTAAAATACGCCCTATTAATGGGTGATTAGAGTTAACCACTAAATTATACATATCAGGCATATTACCATAAAAACTACCCATACCGCCGCCACCAAGTTGGTTCATGTCTTTCATCCTACGCATAAATTCAGGGCGAGTAATTAACATGGGTTGATCTTTTTCACTTAAGTTTTCAAATACAACATTAAACTGTTCTTTAGTTACTGTATTTTCAATAATGGGTTGAAGTGTTTTTTGTTGCTCTTCGGTTAATTTACTAATGGTATTTTCATCTTTTTTAATTAACTTATCAATGGTATCCGCATCCACACGTACAAACTGAATGTCTTTTAGTTTGCCTTCTAAATAATTAATGTAATGCGGGTCTAACATGGTTTCCATTAACAACACCTCATATCCTCGGCTTTTGGCGGCATCAATGTAAGCGTGTTGTTCGGCAATATTAGTGGCATATAAGTAAATTAATTTTTTGTCTTTATCGGTTTGCGTTGGCTTTACTTGATTTTCAAATTCATCAAACGTATAAAATTTATTATCAGTAGTTTTTACTAAACTAAATTTAGCAGCTTTATCGTAAAATTTTTCATCACTAATAATTCCGTACTGAACAAATATTTTAATATCGTCCCATTTTTTCTCAAATTCTGCTCGGTCTTTTTTAAATAATTCTTCTAATTTATCGGCTACTTTTTTAGTAATATGGCTCGATATTTTCTTCACATTTCCATCAGCTTGTAAATAACTGCGGCTTACATTTAATGGAATATCTGGACTATCAATTACACCGCGTAACAGGGTTAAAAAATCAGGAACAATGTTCTCGCAATTATCTGTAACAAATACTTGATTAGAATAGAGTTGAATTTTGTCCTTAGGCATTTCCAATTTATTTGTCAGTTTTGGAAAATATAAAATACCTGTTAAGTTAAACGGATAATCCACATTTAAATGAATGTTAAATAAAGGTTCCTCAAATTGCATTGGATACAATTCATGATAAAAGGCCTTGTAATCTTCTTCAGTTAAATCAGTTGGTTTTTTTGTCCAAGCTGGTGTGGGATTGTTGATGATATTATCAACTTCAATTTCTTTTTCTTTTCTATCTTCTTCTTTTTCACCTTCTATTAAAGGTTCTTTCACATACTCTTTTTTAGTGCCAAATTTTATTTCAACTGGTAAAAACTTACAGTATTTTTTTAATAAACCTTCTATTTTGCTCTGTTCTAAATACTCTTCACAATCGTCGGCAATATGTAAAATAATATTGGTGCCGCGTTGGGTGCGGTTTCCAATTTCTTCAATTTGGTATTCAGGGCTGCCATCACACTCCCAATGCACCGCTTTGGCATCTTTTTTGTAAGATAATGAAAAAATTTCTACTTTTTTTGCTACCATAAAAGCAGAGTAAAAACCTAAGCCAAAATGACCGATTACAACATTTTTATCTACCTTATCTTTGTATTTATTTACAAACTCTTCGGCACCACTAAAGGCAATTTGTGCAATGTATTTTTCAATTTCATCTTTCGTCATACCAATACCCTTATCTTTTATGGTAATGGTTTTTGAGGTTTTATCAACCTCTACTTCAATTTTGGTATCGCCTAAATCACCTTTGGCTTCGCCCATATTGGTAAGGGCTTTTAGTTTTTGAGTGGCGTCGGTGGCGTTACTTACTAACTCACGTAAAAAAATTTCATTATCGCTGTAAAGAAATTTTTTAATAATCGGAAAAATGTTTTCGGTTTGTACGTTTATTTTACCTGTTGTGCTCATAATGTTTTATTTTAAAAAAGGTAATCAAATATAATACCAGTGTGTAAAAGTGTGACAATTTGACAATTACAAATTGTAATTTAAAAAGTGGCTTTTCAATTATAAAACTATACCGTTTTTAATTGGCTAATCATCTCTATTGGCTTTTGGGCCGAAA
Organism: Bacteroidota bacterium; assembly: GCA_025363015.1. Classification (GTDB taxonomy): domain Bacteria; phylum Bacteroidota; class Bacteroidia; order B-17B0; family Aurantibacillaceae; genus Aurantibacillus. The sequence goes on along the minus strand of JANYEQ010000073.1, from coordinate 50,083 downwards.
ACACGGTGTTGCCCGCTACTAAAACATTAGCGCCACAACTAATTAGTTTTTTATAATTAGTTAAATCTACACCGCCATCAATTTCTATTAGCGCATTTGAATTTTTAGCTACTATTAATTGTTTTAAGCTTTTTACTTTATCGTAAGTATTTTCAATAAACTTTTGACCACCAAAGCCAGGGTTTACACTCATTACACACACCAAATCAATATCGGTAATTACATCATGTAACAAACTAATATTAGTGTGTGGATTAATGGCAACGCCTGCCTTCATGCCACAATTTTTTATGTTTTGTATGCTGCGGTGTAAATGATTACAGGCCTCAATATGTAACGTTAAAATGTCGGCTCCTACCTCTTTAAAAGCTTGCGTATATTTATCAGGGTCTACAATCATTAAATGTACATCTAAAGGTTTTTTTGCTAATTTTTTTAAAGCTTTAATTACCGGGAAACCAAACGAAATATTAGGCACAAACACTCCATCCATCACATCTACATGAAACCAATCGGCAGCACTTGTATTAATCATTTCAATATCACTTTGTAAATTAGCAAAATTGGCGCTTAGTACAGAGGGGGCAATTAAATGGCTCATTTTATATAGTTTTAACAAAATTAAAACTAATCTTTAGTATAAATACTATATTTTTGAAATAAATTGTAAATTTAAAAAACTAACCTCGGGTTTTATGAAAAAAGTAATAGCAACAGTATTATTAGGTTTAACATTCGGAGTAAATGCTCAAACCATTGAAAACGGAAGCCATTCAACCACGGGTTACGTTAAAAGCGATGGTACTATTGAAAACAGCAGCCACAGCACAAAAGGATATATAAAAAGCGATGGCACTATTGAAAATTCATCGCACTCTACCATTGGCTACATTAAAAGCGATGGCACTATTGAAAACAGTAGTCACAGTACAAAAGGTTATGTAAAAAGCGATGGTACTATTGAAAACGCATCGCACTCCACCATTGGCTATGTAAAAAGCGATGGCACTGTTGAAAACGCATCGCACTCCACCATTGGGCATGCAGGTAATGTAAAGCGCGAGTGGGCTGCGGTAGTATTCTTTTTCTTCAGTTTTTAATATCTATTTAAACAATTATATTTGTTAAACATTAATACACACATCAATGAAAAAAATATTTCTTTCAGTAGCTCTATTATCCGCTTTATTTTTTAAAGCCCAAGATACCAAACGCCCCGATAATTGGTTTAATTTAGATCCCACCAACGATAAAGTAAATGGGGTAAGTACAGAGCGAAGCTACCAAGAGCTTTTAAAAGACAAAAAATCTACCACTGTTATTGTAGGTGTAATTGATAGTGGTGTTGATTTTAACCACGAAGATTTAAAAGAGGTAATGTGGACAAACCCTGGCGAAATTGCTGGTAACGGTATTGATGACGACAAAAACGGATACATTGATGATATACATGGTTGGAATTTTATTGGCGGAAAAGATGGTAAAAATGTAGATGACGAAAACCTAGAGGTTACACGCTTAATTCGTAAACTAAAACCAAAATACGATGGTAAAAGCTTAGCCGATTTTTCCACGAAAGAAGATAAAAAAGAATATGCTTTTTATCAAGAACTGCTGAAAGAATTTACAACTACTAAAGATAAATTTGAAGGGGGCTATAACCAACTAAAGTTTTTAAAAGAAGGCTTAACAAAATTAAACACTACCATTAAAGAACAACAAAAAGTAGATAAGGTAACGGGCGAAAACTTAAAAAAGTTTGATGCAACCGATAAGCAAGACAAACAAATGAAGTTAATTGCAGGCACTATGCTTGCTAAAGATGGTGCAACCTTAGACGAAGCTTTAGAAAATATTAATGAAGGCTATGACACCTATCGTTCGTACGTTGAATGTGGTTTAAATTTAGCATTTGATCCTCGCAACATAGTGGGCGACGACTACAACAACCCTAACGATAGATTTTATGGTAATGCCGATTGTAATGGACCTAATAGTTTTCATGGCACACACGTATCGGGTATTATAGCAGCCTCTCGTAAAAATGGTGTGGGTATGGATGGCGTAGCTGCCGACGTAAAAATTATGGCTATACGTTGCGTGCCAAGTGGCGATGAGCGCGATAAAGACATAGCAAATGGTATTAGATATGCTGTTGACAACGGAGCTAAAATATTAAATATGAGCTTTGGTAAAAAATACAGTTGGGATAAAAAAGTAGTTGACGATGCCGTTAAATATGCCGAAAGTAAAGGCGTTTTATTAATGCACGCAGCCGGTAACGATCATACAAATATTGATGAAGTAGTACATTACCCTTGTAAAAAATACGAAAGCGGAAAAGAAGCTACAAACTTTATGGATGTAGGCGCTTTAAGCTGGAAACCAAACGAAAAAATTGTAGCAACCTTTAGTAATTATGGTAAAAAAACGGTTGATATTTTTGCGCCTGGCGTAGATATTTATTCAACTACACCAAAAAACGAATATAAAGATGCAAGTGGTACAAGTATGGCAACGCCTGTTACTTGTGGTGTTGCGGCAGTTTTAAAATCGTATTACCCAAGTTTAACCCCACAGCAAATTAAAAAAATACTTATTAAAAGTAGTTTAAAAACATACAAAAAAGCTAAGGTTTTAAAGCCGGGTAGTAAAGATGAACTAGTTAAATTTAACTCGTTAGGTAAAAATGGCGGTATTGTAAATTTATATGAAGCCATTAAATTAGCCGAAAAATTTACAAAAAGTAAAATGTAACTTTTAATGAAACAGTTTCTTTTTTTAGTACTTTCTTTTTTGTTTATTACTAATTATTTTTCGCAAATAGTTGTTATAGGGCATACACAATTAAATAACGAGCCTGTTACCAAAGTAGCTATAACCGTTAAAAATGGCACTACAACTTTACAAAGCGTTAATACAAAAAATAAAGCAGATGTTCAATTAAAATTTGGTTTTGGTAAAATTTATCATGTTTATTTTCAGCATCCACAATGCCCTGTTATGTTTTTAGAAATTGTTGCAAACAACATTCCCGAAGATAAACAACATATTGAAATGATATATGAATTAAACGTACCCTTTTATTATAAAACCGATGAAGACGTTGATACTACTGTTTTTAAAAAAGCTTTTCACAAAATAATATTTGATGGTAAATCAAAAATGATTGACGATACAGCCTACAACAATCATTTTTTAACTAAGATAATTAAATCTCAAAAACCCGAACTAGAAGCTGTAATTAGTCCTCAACAAATTAGCGAACCCACGGTTATTTATGCAGGAAAAATTTGTTTAAATAATAACACAAAGCTTACTATAAATAATTGCCAAATTTATTTAGTAGATTCAAAAAACAAAACTATAAAAAGCACGTTTACCAATCGTTTTGGAGCTTTTTCGTTTACAGGTGTAAAAGCCAGTGTTATTTCTAAAATTAAATTAGATACTAGGGGTTTAGATGCGAATACAAGTATGTTTACCTTAATTACATCTAAAAATAAAACCATTGCCACATCTAAATCCATTGCTAATTTTTGCGAATGGCAGTTAAGCCCCGAAGAAGTAAAAAATGGCATTGATAATAATTATACAACCAACATTGGTGGTAAATTGGTATTGGCTTCGACCAAACAAAAAAAGTTTTTTGCAAAAAAAACAATTTATTTATCAAATAAGCGTAATACTATTATTAAAAAAACAACCACAAACATACTAGGTACTTTTGTGTTCGAAAACATTAAACCCGATAATACCTACTTTATTGGCGTTGATGCTGGTGAAGTAGGTGGCGGCGAAAAATTAGATTTTTTGAATAAAGACGATAAATTAATTGGCAACTTTGATACATTGGCTGGGGGCCGAAAATCGTTTAAAGTAACTTCAGATTACAACCAAACATACAATGATATAAGTGTGGCAGATGAGGAAATGAAAATGGATGTAAAAGCAAAGTTATTTGGTGATAATGTAAATAACCCTATTGGCAAATTAAAAATTGTTTTATTAAACGATGCCTATCAGGTAATTGATAGCGCTACAACTGATGATTTTGGTTCTTTTAAATTTAAATACTTACCTTTTTTAAAACGTTTTTATTTAAGTGCCGAAAACACTGAAAACATTTTAGATGTGTTTAATAATATTGTTGTGTATAGTAGCGATGACAATTTGGTAAAAATTATGACGCATGAACGCGGTACAAAATTTAATTATAAACCCTTAGAATCAGAAATTACTCGCTTACGCGAAATAGATATTGATGACCCCTGGTTAGGTTTATTAGAACCCAAGAAAAATAACAAAACAAAAACAATTATTGAAAGTATTTTATTTGAAAGTAATAAAACGGATTTGCTTCCGCCAGCAAAAGAAGTATTAGATAAAGTAATATTGGTATTAAACACAAACAAAACATTAAAAATAGAATTAAGTGCCCACACCGATAGTAAGGGTAATGATGCTGATAACTTAAAACTAAGCCAACTAAGGGCAAAATCGGCTACTGATTATATTTGTGCTTCAGGTATTGAACGCGAGCGTATTATTTCTGTTGGTTATGGCGAAGCTAAATTATTAAACAAATGCGGCAATACTGCTACGTGTAACGAAATTGAACATGCCCAAAACCGAAGAGTAGAATTTAAAATATTAGAAAATTAGTATAAGCATTTAACCATCTCTATTCGCATCATCTGCAGATAGTTTTATTGTAATTACAAAATGAAAACCACCGAAATAAAATTTACTGTTACCGTAGATGAAAATCATTTACCCACACAAATACTTTGGGAAGCCCCCGATAGTGGCGAAAAAAGCGAAAGCAAAAGCATTATGTTAGCACTTTGGGATGCCAAAGAAAATAATACCATGCGGATTGATTTATGGACAAAAGACATGAGCATTGATGAAATGAAAAAATTTTACCATCAAAATATAATGACGCTTACCGATACTTATGTTCGCGCTACCAGCGATACAAAAACTGCCGAAGCTGTAAAAACATTTTTTATGCAAGTGGGCAAAGATATAGGCGTTCTTCAATAGCCAATAATAATGGCATTTTTTAATAATAGTGCATTTTAGTTAATTTAATTTTTTTGCTTACCTTTATAATGTTGAAAAAATCAATCTCAATATTTTTACTGTTTGTTTTTTTGTGTGCAAATACAGAAGCTCATCAGTTGTTAAAACTACCCTTACTTGTAAAACATTATATTGATCATAAAAAACAAAACGAAACCATTTCGCCAGTTGATTTTTTAGTAAATCACTATGTTTTGGCCGATGATGGTGATGGCAATACACCAGAGGATATGCAGTTGCCATTTAAATCTGACACTACCTGTAACAATATAACCAGTATTGGTTTTTTGCCTTTTACTAATTTTCAATTAGCATTAAAACCTGTTTCTACGGTATATAAATTTTACAATACTCATTCAGCTGATTTTATTAGTTCAGCGTATCTTTCTTCTATCTGGCAACCGCCAAAATTTTGTTAATTCTTATTTTCTTTTTTTGTGATAAAGTAAGCGTTGCTTTCGTTATCCTTTAATGTAATTTAAAAAATTAATAATAAAAAATTATGCTTAATAAAATTATAGAGTTTTCTATAAAAAACAAACTCATTGTAGGGCTCTTTACCATTGCACTTATAGTTTATGGTGTACTTCAAGTAACCAAGTTGCCAATAGATGCTGTGCCTGATATTACTAATAATCAGGTGCAGGTTATTACTGTAGCCCCATCTTATGGCGCTGTAGATATTGAACGACTAGTTACTTTTCCTATCGAACAAGCCAATAATAATATTTCTGGATTAAAAGAAATTCGTAGTTTTTCTAGATTTGGATTATCATTAGTAACCATTGTTTTTAATGATGAAATAGATATTTATTGGGCACGGCAACAAGTAGCCGAACGTTTGCAAAAGGTACAAACTCAAATTCCAGCAAACATTGGTATACCCGAATTAGGACCAGTTACAACAGGCCTCGGCGAAATATATCAATATGTTGTAAGACCAAAAGAAGGGTATGAAAATAAATTTAATGAAACAGATTTACGAACGATACAAGATTGGATAGTTCGTCGTCAGTTATTAGGCGTTAAAGGAGTTGCTGAGGTTAGTAGTTTTGGTGGAAAATTAAAACAGTACGAAATAGCCGTTAACCCAAATAAGCTGCAGTCTTACAACATTACTATTAACGATGTTTTTTCTGCACTCGAAAAAAATAATCAAAACACGGGCGGAGCCTATATTGAAAAGGGTGCCACAGTATTGTTTATTAGAAGCGAAGGATTAATTGGTTCTATAGATGATATTAAAAATATTTCTATAAAGGCTACTCAAGGCGGATTACCTTTATTTATTAGGGATGTAGCAGATGTAAATATTGGGTATGCAACACGTTATGGTGCCATGTGTTATAACGATAAGGGTGAGGTGTCTGGCGCTGTAGTTATGATGCTGAAAGGAGCAAATAGTAGTGAGGTTATAAAAAATGTAAAAAAGCGTGTTGTACAAATTCAAAAAACTTTACCAGAAGGGGTAATTATTGAGCCTTTTTTAGATAGAACTAAAATGGTAAATAATGCCATTGGTACTGTTGAACAAAATTTAATGGAAGGGGCGCTCATTGTTATTTTTGTTTTGGTTTTGTTTTTAGGTAATGTACGCGCTGGTTTATTAGTGGCCTCTGTTATCCCACTTGCCATGTTATTTGCAATTATATTGATGAATACGTTTGGTGTTAGTGGAAATTTAATGAGTTTAGGGGCATTAGATTTTGGATTGATTGTAGATGGCGCTGTAATTATTGTAGAAGCGGTTATGCATCAGTTAACACATAATAAAAAACCTAATACCATCTCGCCTCTATCACAAGGGGATATGGATAAGGAGGTGAAATATTCCGCAGGAAAAATGATGAACAGTGCTGTATTTGGGCAAATTATAATTTTAATTGTCTATTTGCCAATTTTTACGTTACAAGGTATTGAAGGCAAAATGTTTAAACCCATGGCGCAAACGGTTGCTTTTGCTTTATTGGGGGCTTTTATACTTTCATTAACGTATATTCCAATGATGAGTGCATTGGTATTAAGCAAAAAAAGTAAACACAAACCCAACATATCTGATAAAATAATGACAATAATTGAAACGGCCTACCAAAGTAGATTGGGTAAAGTTATTCGTTTTCCAAAAACAATTTTATTAATCGTAATTTTATTATTTGTAAGTGCTATTATAACAATAACATGTTTAGGTGGTGAATTTATTCCTGCTCTTGAAGAGGGTGATTTTGCAGTTGAGTCAAGAATTTTAACGGGAAGTAATTTAAAAGTGAGCATTCAATCATTTTCAAAAACTGCAAAAATTTTAAAAGATAAATTTCCAGAAGTAGAAAAAGTAGTCACTAAAATTGGCAGTGGCGAAATACCCACAGACCCTATGCCTATTGAAGCAGCAGACATAATGATTATTTTAAAAAACAAAAGTGATTGGACATCTGCAAAAACATTTAACGAATTAGCTGAAAAAATGGGAAAGGCAATTGAGGATGTTCCAGGTATTACAACTAGTTTTCAATACCCCGTACAAATGCGTTTTAATGAATTGATGACGGGTGCTAAACAAGATGTAGTATGTAAAATATTTGGAGAAAATTTAGATACATTGTCGCTATATGCCGATAAATTGGGCGAAATTGTAACTACTGTAAATGGCGCAAAAAACGTATACGTAGAGCCTGTAACGGGCATGCCTCAGGTGGTTATAGAATACAATCGTGCAAATATTGCGCAATATAATTTAAATATTTCAGATGTAAATAGAGTAATTAATTCTGCTTTTGCAGGGCAAAGTGCCGGTTTGGTATTTGAAGATGAAAAGCGTTTTGATTTAGTGGTTAGGTTAGATACCAGTAAACGCAATAGCTTAGAAGACATACAAAATCTATTAATTCCAACGCCGTTAGCAACACAAATTCCGTTATATCTATTAGCAGACGTTAAAATTAAAAATGGTCCAAATCAAATTCAGCGCGAAGATGCCAAACGTAGAATCATTGTTGGGTTTAATGTAAGAGGTAGAGATGTGCAAAGTATTGTAGAGGAATTACAGAAAAAAGTAGATAAACAATTAAAATTTCCTACAGGCTATTATGTAACCTACGGCGGTACTTTTGAAAATTTAAATGCCGCTAAAAATCGTTTAATGATTGCAGTACCAGTATCGTTAGTTTTAATTTTTATATTATTATTTTTTGCATTTAATTCTGCTAAACAAGGTTTATTAATTTACTCTGCTATTCCGCTTTCTGCTATTGGAGGTATCTTTTTTTTAGCAATGAGAGGTATGCCGTTTAGCATTAGTGCAGGTGTGGGATTTATTGCATTGTTTGGCGTAGCAGTATTAAACGGAATTGTTTTAATTGCAGAATTTAACCGATTGAAAAAAGATGGGTTAACGGATTTAAAACAAATAGTTTTAGAAGGCACTAAGTTACGTTTACGTCCGGTTTTAATGACAGCTTTTGTAGCATCACTCGGCTTTTTGCCAATGGCATTAAGTAATGGAGCAGGGGCAGAAGTTCAGCGTCCGCTTGCAACCGTTGTAATTGGAGGCTTAATGTTAGCCACTTTTCTAACGCTTTTTGTTTTACCAATTTTATATATTTCTTCAGAAAGAAAGTTTAAATTAAAAACTAAGCGGCTTACTATTTTAATACTAGCACTTTTTTTATGTAGCACAAACAGCAAAACCCAAGCGCAAACACTTGTTACCCTGCAAGGTGCTATTGACATGGCATTAAAAAATAATTTGCAAATAAAGGGCGAAAAACAAAAGTTAGACTATCAGCAAAAAATAATTAAAACTGCGTTTAATATCCCACTTACAACTATTTTAGCTGAATACGGACAAATAAATAGTATTTATGCAGATAATCGTTTTGGCATTTCTCAATCATTTAATTTTCCAACAGTTTATAAAAAGCAAAAAAATCTTTTAACTGAACATTGGAAAGTAGCTTTGCTTGATTTGACATTAAAAGAAGCGGAGTTAAAGAAAGCTGTTTCGCAAACTTTTTACGAATTAATTTATTTGAAAGAAAAAGAAACATTACTCTTAAAAAGCGATTCAATTTATTCTGAATTTTTAAAGAAATCGGAACTCAGGTTAAAGAATGGAGAAAGTAATATTTTAGAAAAAATTACTGCCGAGAGTCAAAGAGGAAACATTGCTCTGCAATTAAAGCAATTGATGATAGAAAAAGAAACTATCAACTTACAATTTCAACTGTTATTAAACACTGAATTTAAAGTAGCGCCCAATGAAAGCGCTTTTAAAATAACAACACCTATTACTGCAGATAGTAATTTAATCACAAATCATCCGATTTTAAAAATTGTAGACCAACAACAAAAAGCAAGTCTTGCCGCTTTAAAATTAGAAAAATCAAAATTACTACCCGAGATTAATTTAGGCTATTACAGTATGAGTATGCGGGGAACTGGAGCGGACAATGTTTTGTACAGTGGCTCTTCTCGTTTTCAATCTGCACAATTTAGTATTGGTATTCCATTGTTTTATGGTGCACAAAAGGCAAAAATTTCAACATCAAAAATATATCAAAGCTTCAATGAAAATAATTATTTACTTCAAAAGCAGTTACTTCAAAAGCAATACCAAGCTTTTTACCTTCAGTATAAAAATCAAGCAGAAGCAATTAATTATTATGAACAAACCGCTTTGCCAAACGCTAAATTAATTTTAGAAACGGCCAATAAACAATTTGTAAATGGCGAAATAAATTATTTAGATTGGGTTATGTTAACGAATCAAGCCATTAATATTAAAAGTAATTATATAGATGCGGTAAAATCCTATAACGAACTCGTTATTCAATTCAATTACATAACATCTAAACTTTAGTAAAATGCAGGAGAAGAAATCAACTACAATAAAAACGCAACAACTTTTAGTTGCGGTATCAGTAGCTTTATTTTTAATTAAAATTTTTGCTTGGCACATTACATCTTCTGTTGCTATATTAACCGATGCCTTAGAAAGCACTGTAAATGTAATTGCTGGCTTTATAGGATTGTATAGCATTATTATTTCGGCTAAACCCAAAGATAAAGAGCATCCTTATGGTCATGGGAAAATTGAATTTATTTCATCTGCTTTTGAAGGTATTTTAATTAGTGTAGCAGGACTAATTATAATTTATGAAGCTTTAAACAATATCATTCATCCTCACATTATTCAAAAGTTAGATTATGGTTTAATTTTAATTGCCTTTTCTGCGGGTATAAATTTTATTGTAGGATATTTTTGCGTAAAAAAGGGAAAGAAAGAAAATTCGCCCATTTTGGTTGCAGGAGGGAAGCATTTAATTTCTGATACGTATTCTACCATTGGCTTATTAATAGGTTTAGGCCTAATGTTACTTACTGGGTATAAGTGGATTGATAGCATAGCGGCAATGATATTTGCTTTCATTATTATTTTTACTGGATACAAAATTATTCGCAAAGCTATTTCTGGAATTATGGATGAAGCCGATAATGAAATTATTGAAGAAGTAAAAGAGGTTTTAAATAAATCACGAGAATACAACTGGATTGATGTGCACAACATGCGCATTATTAACTACGCTGGTTTTTTTCACATTGATTGCCATTTAACCGTGCCTTTTTATTTAACTATAAATGAAGGCCATGATATTTTAGAGAAATTATCAATCATACTTTCAAAACATTTTAATGAGCGGGTTGAATTTTTTATTCATGTAGATGCTTGTCAGTTATATCAATGCAATATTTGTAAAGTTTCGGAATGCAAATCGCGAAAAGAAAATTTTGTTCAAACCATTGAATGGACAACCGAAAAATTAATTTCTAATAACAAACATAAAATATAAGTATATGAAAAAATTATTTTTAATAATTACCGTTTTTATTTTGGTTTCTTCTTGTGGTTCAAAACCAGAAACTGAAAATGCAATTGAAACTATAGCAGTTCAAAATCAAGTAGTAATTTTAACACAAGCGCAGTTAAAAAATGTTGCTATAAGTACTTCCAAAATTGAGCAACAAAAAATTTCTGCCATTATTAAAGTAAATGGTAAAATTGATGTGCCTCCACAAAATATGGTATCGGTAAGTATGCCATTAGGGGGCTATCTAAAAACTACTAAACTTTTGCCCGGCATGCATATAGCAAAAGGTGAGGTAATTGCTACTATGGAAGACTTGCAATACATTCAGTTGCAACAAGAGTATTTAACTACTAAATCAAAATTAGTATTTGCCGAAACGGAATTAGCGCGCCAAAAAGAATTGAATCAAAGTAAAGCCAGTAGCGATAAAATTTTACAACAAGCGCAAATGGAGTATGTTTCTCAAAGAATTACGTTAAGCGCTTTAGCTGAAAAATTGAAATTAATCAATATTAATCCTCAAAACTTATCTGAAAATTCGTTATCAAAAAGTGTAAATATTTATTCACCAATTGATGGTTTTGTATCAAAGGTAAATGTAAACATTGGCAAGTACGTTAATCCTTCGGATATTTTATTCGAATTAGTAAACACCACCGATATACATTTAAATATAAAAGTGTTTGAAAAAGATTTAGATAAATTATTTATCGGACAAAAAGTAATAGCGTATAATAATCAATCCGACAAAAAACACAATTGCGAAATCATTTTAATTAGTCAAGATTTGTCAGCAGAAAGAACCGCAGAAGTGCATTGCCATTTTGAAGATTATGATAAAACCTTGCTGCCTGGCATGTACATGAATGCTGAGATTGAAACTGTAAAAAATAATGCGGCGGTAATTTCAGAAGATGCAATAGTTAGTTACGAAGGAAAAGATTTTGTTTTTGTAGTAGAAAAAGAAAAGGAGTACAAATTAATGGAAGTAAAAATAGGAATTAAACAAAAAGGATTTAAGGAAGTATTAAATCCAAATGTGTTAACAGATAAATCAATTGTTACAAAAGGGGCCTATACTTTACTGATGAAATTAAAAAATAAAACTGAGGAATAAATTACATTCCCTTATCTACATCACATAAAACTAAAGAGTAAGAGAAGCGTAAAATTGTGAGTTAGGTGTTGTAATAGCAATTCGTAATAAAGTATTACTATAACTCTAAATAGTATAATTCCATTTTTCTCTGTACAACTCGCAATAGTAGGCAATGCGTGTAATAGTTGCTAAAGCACGCTCTTGATTAAAAAAGGCAGAGCATTCAATGGTTTCTTTAATAATAATATCATCTTTAGCAATGGCAAAGCTCGCTTCTACCAGGCCATGATTTTCTTCTAATAACATTTTTAAAACTTCTGTTCGGGCTATATCATTTATTTTTGTAACAGGGCATAGCACCTGAAAAAACACATGGTTATTTTCTTCCCAAACATCAATTAGCACTTCAGTATTTTTATCTTTATTTATATTAAACTGCCCTTCGCCAATTTTTGCTTGTTCGGGCTCAATACCTAATGTTTTAAGGGTGTTTTCAATTAATGAGAGTATTTGTTGGTACATATTTTATTTTTTTAGTTGTAAATTTTTAGTTTTTAATATTAAAATTAGCACTAAAAAAATTATTAATTAATAGTTAATTGGTTTAATTTTTCATTAAAAAAAACAGCCATTTTATTAGTGTAATATTTTTGTTTGTATTGGCCCACCCATTGTACACCATTAATACTATTGCTTAAAAAAACTTCGTCGGCATTACTTAATGTGTAGTCGGTAATACTGCTTTCAAATACCAAAACTTTATGTTGTGTTGCCAGTGCCATTATTTGTTTGCGCATTACCCCCGCCACACAGCCATCACTTAAAGGAGGTGTATAAATTGTACCATTTTTTACTAAAAAAATATTTGAGTTTATGCTCTCGCAAATAATGCCATTTTCGTTAATTAAAAAACAATCATCTAAGCGCATGCTTTGCTTGGCAAGTCCTGCCATTACGTATAGTAAAGCATTACCTGTTTTTATATTAGCTAATTTATTTACGCTTTTTTTTATGTCCGTATACGTATCTACCCAAAACCCTTTTTGGTTAAGTTCGTAAACACTTGTTAATTCAGTGCTTTCAATTAAAAATGAAATGTCGTTTGTTTCGGGGGTATAAAAGCCACCTTCGTTTCTAAACACCGTTAAGCGTATACGCGCATTAGGTGCGTGGGTATTGTGTTTTAGTAATTGTATAATTTGTTCGTGTATGTTTTCGGTATTAAATTCGGCAGGTACGTTCATTCGTAAAACGGTCATTCCTAATTTAAGGCGGGTAATATGGTCGCGCAAAAACATTAGTTTATTATTGCAAGTTCTAATGCTTTCAAATAACGAATCGCCATACCTAAAGGCACGGTTGTTAAAGGCTACGCTTGGTTCGTAAACACTAATTAAGTGCCCATTTAATATGCAATATGTATCTTTTGCCATTTTTGACTATTTCAAATTTAATCACTAAAAAACATGTAAATGCCTAACAATCAATTAACTTAATAACAATAGCTAGTTAATCGCTAAATTAAAATTATGACAAAATAGCGTTAATAAAATTTTGCACAGTATTTGAAAATACCAAAAGCAACACTTACATTTGATTACTCACTAAAACCCAAAAAATTATGTTTGACCAAAATGAATTTAAAAAATATGCCACTAAGCACGCAGGCATTAGCAGTTTAACTTACGAAAACTACTCTTCGCGCATTACCTCTTCATTAACTCCTTATATTATTGAAGAACGCCAATTAAACGTAGCACAAATGGACGTTTTTAGTCGTTTAATGATGGACCGTATTATTTTTTTAGGAACCGGAATTAACGACCAAGTTGCAAATATTGTGCAAGCGCAATTGTTATTTTTAGAAAGTGCCGATTCTAAAAAAGATATTCAAATTTACATTAACTCGCCAGGAGGTAGTGTTTATGCGGGTTTAGGTATTTACGATACCATGCAAATTATTAAGCCAGATGTGGCTACTATATGTACAGGCATGGCAGCAAGTATGGGTGCAGTGCTACAATGTGCAGGCGCTAAAGGCAAACGTACGGCTTTAAAACATGCGCGTGTAATGATTCATCAGCCAATGGGTGGTGCCGAAGGACAAGCAACCGATATTGAAATTACGGCACGCGAAATACAAAAATTAAAAAAAGAATTGTACGAAATTATTGCACACCATAGTGGGCAAACGTACGATAAAGTGTGGGCCGATAGCGATCGTGATTATTGGATGATAGCCCAAGAAGCTAAAGAATACGGAATGATTGACGAAGTTTTAGAACGCAGACCATAACCTTTAATACTATAATAATTTAATGTTTATTCCAGTTTATACCCCTTTCAATGAGAGGGGGTAGGGAGAGTTAAAAGAAAAGCTAAATGTTAAATCACTTTGGTATAAATAAAAAAAGCCACTTTTAAGTGGCTTTTTTTTATACTATAAAACTACTACTTGTTTTTTTTAAACAAAGGTATTAACGAGGCTATTACCCAAACACTCTCTAACACCACAAAGGGCCAAAACTGTATCATGTAACTGCTAACACCAGCTAAACCTGCACCAAAAATATTTAATAATAAATAAGTTGTAGTATCGGGATTTATTTTTTTTGTAATGTTTAATGCAAATGCAATTAATAAAAGTGTAACGCCTATTGTACCTATCCAATCGCTTAAGCTCATTTTATTTAGCTGTTAATTGTGTAAAGTATTTATAAAATAAAGGTATAGTTTCTATTCCTTTATAGTAATTAAATAAGCCATAGTGTTCGTTTGGCGAGTGTAAGGCATCACTATCTAAACCAAAGCCAAACAATATACTATCTAAGCCCAATTCTTTTTTAAATAAAGCTACTATGGGTATACTGCCCCCACCACGAGTTGGCACTGGCTTTTTGCCATACGTATCGGCCATGGCCATACTTGCTGCTTTGTAGCCAGCACTTTGTGTACTTACTACAATGGGTTCGCCACCGTGGTGTGCGGTTACTTTTACAGTAACGCTTTGTGGCGCAATGCTTTCAAAATAAGTACTAAATAGTTTGCTTATTTCGTCTGAATTTTGGTTAGGCACCAAGCGCATACTTATTTTTGCAAAGGCTTTACTTGGCAATACGGTTTTAGCGCCTTCGCCAGTGTAGCCACCCCAAATACCATTTACATCAAGCGTTGGGCGTATGCCGGTGCGCTCGTTTGTAGTAAATCCTTTCTCGCCATGCTCCTCAGCAATAGCTAAATCTTTTTTAAATTCTTGTAAATTAAAAGGAGCATTATTTAATTCTTCTCTGTATTCTTTACTTTCATCTACTACCTTATCATAAAAAGCGGGTATGGTAATATGGTTATTTTCATCGTGGCAACTCGCTATCAATTTACATAAAATATTTATAGGATTTGCAACAGCGCCACCATATACGCCGCTGTGTAAATCTCGGTTAGGACCTGTAACTTCTACTTCCATGTAGGCTAAACCACGCAAGCCGGTATCAATACTTGGGGTATCGTTTGCAATTATGCTAGTATCTGAAATCAAAATAACATCGCCTTTTAGTTTCTCTTTATTAGCAATAATCCATGGGCCAAGGCTTGGTGAACCTACTTCTTCCTCGCCCTCAATCATAAATTTAACGTTGCAGGGCAGGGTATTTGTTTTCATCATTAATTCAAAGGCCTTAACGTGCATATACATTTGCCCTTTATCATCACAACTTCCACGGGCATAAATGGCGCCAGTTGGGTGTAAATCTGTTTTTTTAATAACGGGTTCAAAGGGTGGGCTGTCCCATAAATTTAAAGGGTCGGCGGGTTGTACATCATAATGTCCATAAACAATAATGGTGGGTTTGTTAGGGTCTATTATTTTTTCGCCATATACCACCGGAAAGCCACTTGTTTCAGATATTTCCACCTTATCGGCTCCAGCTTCAATTAAGCGTTGCTTAACGGCTTGCGCTGTTTTTAAAACATCGGCGCTATATTTTTTATCAGCGCTAATAGATGGTATTTTTAATAAATCTAAAAGTTCGTTTAATACACGCTCTTTGTTTTGACTAATGTAATCGGTTATAATTTTTTGTTCCATAATAGGGTATAAAGATATAGTTTTTACCCCTTTATACAATTTTAATTTATGCTATAACTTTATAGCTTTATGTTATTTTTCTGAATCTTTTCATAAATGTAAAAAAACGTACCCACACATTTTTTTTAACTAAACTATAAACCAATCATATAGTGACATTAACGCTAAAAATCTGTTTCAAATTAATTTTTCTTATCTTTGTTTAGCAATAAAACTAATTTTTATGACTGAAACAATGACAAAAAGCGAATATTTAATGGACTTAGAAAATGAGTTTGGTGCGCATAATTATCACCCAATTCCCGTTGTAATTGAACGTGGCGAAGGTGTTTATGTGTGGGATGTGGATGGTAAAAAATATTTCGACTTTTTAGCTGCTTACAGTGCGGTTAACCAAGGGCATTGTCACCCACGTATTATAAAAGCATTAGTTACGCAAGCACAAAAATTAACACTAACGTCTCGCGCTTTTTACAATAATATATTGGGCGAATACGAAAAATACATTACTACTTTTTTTGGCTACGATAAAGTATTGCCAATGAATACAGGTGTAGAAGGTGGCGAAACAGCTATTAAACTAGCGCGCCGATGGGGCTATGATGTAAAAGGAATTCCTGAAAATAAAGCTAAGATTGTTTTTGCAAATGGTAATTTTTGGGGCAGAACTCTAGCCGCCATATCGAGTAGTAACGACCCTAGCAGTTACAAAGGCTTTGGCCCCTACATGACGGGTTACGAATTGGTAGATTATAATGATTTAACCGCCTTAGAAAATGCCATTAAAGATCCAAGCACTGCCGCTTTTATGGTAGAGCCTATACAGGGCGAAGCGGGTGTTATTGTGCCAACAGAAGGATATTTAAAAGGAGTGCGTGCCCTATGCACAAAATACAATGTGTTATTTATAGCTGACGAAGTGCAAACAGGTTTAGCACGCACAGGTAAAATGCTAGCTTGCGATCACGAAGGTGTAAAACCTGATATTTTAGTTCTAGGCAAAGCCCTAAGTGGCGGTGTTATGCCTGTTAGTGCAGTTTTAGCAAGTAACGAAATTATTTTAACCATTAAGCCAGGTGAACACGGCAGTACTTATGGAGGCAATCCTTTGGCCTGTGCCGTAGCAATGGAAGCATTACAAGTTTTAAAAGACGAAAAATTAGCCGAAAATGCAGAAGCATTAGGAATTATTTTTAGAGCAGAAATGAATAAACTAAAAGCCGATACCGATGTAGTTACCGAAGTTAGAGGCAAAGGGTTATTTAATGCCATTGTTATAAAAGAAAAAAATGGTAAAACTGCATGGGATGTTTGCTTGCAATTTGCAGCAGCTGGCTTATTAGCAAAGCCTACACATGGCGATATTATTCGTTTTGCACCACCTTTGGTAATTACTAAAGAGCAATTAATGGAATGCGTAAACATTATTCGTAAGGTTATTTTAGAGTATTAATAGTACTGCTGATTTTGTAAATTATATAGATAAATAAATCTGCGAAATCTTAATAATCTGCGAGAAAAAAAGTATTAAATAATGCTAAACATCACCCCCATAAAAGAAAACGAAAATGTTGGCTTTCATTACACTGTAACCAATGAACAGATGGAAGCACCTGGTAAAATGACCGCCGAAGAAATTATTAATTGGGTAGAAGAAACCGCCCAATTTATTTACGAAATACAAACGTCCAAAGAACAAGAGTGACTAAAAAAATAGCAAAAAATTATAAATGGTAACTTATAATCCTAAAGACTGGATACGCCTAATTTTACAATTTCATAAATCAGATACCATTCGTATTCTGTTTCCTGCTATGCTGTTAATTGGCTCTATAACTGCTGCGGTTACGGTTATTGAACATTTTTATATAACAGAACCTATTCAAGGCAATATTACTATTTTTCATCAAATTTCGGGGTTCATAATTTCGTTGGTATTAGTATTTCGTATTAATTCTGCATACGACAGATGGTGGGAAGGACGTAAACTGTGGGGCTCGCTTTTAAATAATTCGCGTAACCTAGCTATTAAATTGCACGTACTTATCCCACAAAATAATAACGAACGGAACGAAATTAGTGCCTTAATTGCTAATTACGCATATGTTTTAAAAGAACATTTACGCAATAATCCTTATCCAAAATTAATTATTGATTGTGCTACGGTAAATATAGAAAAGTATGAAAATGCCTTTCACAAGCCCAATTATATTGCAAAGGAATTAACAAACTATGCAATTAATATTTGCCAAAAATCTCAAAAAACACAAAACGATTATTTATTAATTAGTGAAAACATTGATGATATGACCGAAATTTGTGGTGCTTGCGAACGTATAAAAAACACTCCCATACCATATTCCTACAGTATTTTTATAAAAAAAATTGTATTTATTTACATCATTACTATGCCCATTGCCTTTGGCTTAACAGCTGGTTTTTGGAGCATACCAATTGTGATGATTATGTTTTACGCCTTTGCTTCTTTAGAATTAATCTCCGAAGAAATTGAAGATCCTTTTGGTACGGATGAAAACGATTTACCAACAGATGAAATTGCCGAAAAAATTAAATTAAATATACAAGAAATTTTATTATCGTGAGCAACCAACTAAATTATACATTTGCCAATACTGGCGATTTTGAAATTAAAGTAACTACCTTTTTTGGTTTAGAAGAAATTTTAGCAAAAGAATTGTTACAATTAGGCGGCAAAAATATTGAGCCCTTTAAACGTGGTGTATCCGTTACAGGCGATTTAGGTTTTTTATACAAAGCTAATTTATGTTTGCACACGGCTTTAAAAGTGTTAATTCCTATTACAAAATTTACAGCCAATAATGAGCATGAATTATACGACGCCATTAAACTAATTGAGTGGGAAAAATTTATTGATACTACTGATAGTATAATGGTAGAAAGTGTTTTAAACACCGAGTTATTTGCCCATAGTTTATTTGTTTCGCAAAAAGCAAAAGATGCTATTGTTGACCGCTTTAGAGAAAAAACAGGCAAACGTCCCGATGTAGACATTATTCGCCCTATGTTTAAACTCTATATTCACGTGTATAAAAACGAAGTGAGTTTAAATTTAGATAGCAGTGGCGACCCTCTTTACAAACGTGGTTACCGAAGTGATATTAACGAAGCGCCTATGAAAGAAGTGTTAGCATCAGGGCTGGTGAAACTAAGCGGTTGGGAACCTCATTTATTATTAATAGATGGCATGTGCGGCGCCGCTACTATTGGCATTGAGGCAGCGTTATGGGCAAACAATATTCCGCCGGGTTATTACCGAAACGATTTTACATTTATGCGTTGGCATAATTTTGATGAAAAATTATATGAAACTATTTTTGAAAGTAGTATTAGTAAAATAAAAAATAATCCAGTAACTATTCTTAGCAACGATATTGATAACCAAACTTTAAAAAAGGCAAGTATTAATGTAAAAAATGCAAAGGTAGACGACGTTATCACCTGCTCTAACCAATCATTTTTTGATATTGTGCCCGACAGGCCAACAGGTACTATTATTTTAAATCCACCCTATGGGGAGCGTTTACCTGTTGCCGATATACAAGCCATGTATAAAGAAATTGGAAGTAAATTAAAAAAAGATTTTCAAAACTTTAATGCCTGGATAATTAGCAGTAGCCCCGAAGCTATTCATAGCATTGGTTTACGCCCATCGCGCCGAATACAGATTTATAATGGCGCTTTAGAGTGCCGTTATTTAAAGTACGAATTGTATGGCGGAACAAAAAAAGTGCATAAAATAAAAGACAATCAAAATTAGTTATATTTGTATTAAAATAAGTCATCATGCTATCTACAAAATTAAGTGCAGCTTTAAATAAGCAAATTCAATTCGAAGGCTCATCTTCTCAATATTATTTAGCAATGGCTAGTTGGGCCGAAACACAGGGCTTAAATGGCGTGTCGGCTTTTTTATACACGCATGCTGATGAAGAGCGTATGCACATGCTAAAGCTAATTAAATTTGTTAACGAGCGTGGCGGACATGGCATTGTCCCAACATTAACACAACCTCCTGTAACCTTTAAATCGGTAAAATCGGTTTTTGAAGAAGTTTTAAAACACGAAATGAAAGTAACTGCCGAAATAAATAATTTAGTAGAAATTACCTTAAAAGAAAAAGATTATACTACACATAATTTCCTACAATGGTATGTTAGCGAGCAATTAGAAGAAGAAGCTTTAGCCCGTAAAATAGTAGATAAATTAAAACTAATTGGCGATGATAAAGGCGGCCTTTATTTTTTTGATAGAGACATGGAAGTAATGGCACAGGGCGAAAGCAAAGCAGAAGAAAAAACTAAATAAATTTTAACTAAGCTTTAAAGTAATGATATAATTTTTAATGCTCAGTAAAAAAATAAAACAACTTTCAAAACATTACTTTATACAAGTACAAGCTATTCGTAGGCATTTACACCAATACCCCGAATTGTCGTTTAACGAGTTTGAAACCTCAAAATATATTCAGCAACAGTTACTTAAAGCCAATATTGAGTTTAAAACGGGCTATGTAAAAACAGGCATCGTTGCCATTATAAAGGGAAAAAATCCTACTAAAAAAACAATTTTATTGCGTGCCGATATGGACGCATTACCCATTACCGAAAAAAATAATGTTCCTTACAAATCGTGTAACCAAGGGGTAATGCACGCTTGCGGACACGATGTGCACAGTGCCTGCGCTTTAGGTGCAGCTTTTATTTTAAACGATTTAAAAGCAGAGTGGGAGGGAACGGTAAAAATTATGTTTCAGCCTGGCGAAGAGGTGTTGCCAGGCGGTGCAAAATTAATGATTGAAGCTGGCGTTTTAAAAAATCCTAAAGTTGATAAAGCAATTGCTCTACACGTATTTCCGAGTATGGAAGTAGGCAAAGTAGGCTTTAAAACGGGTATGTATATGGCTAGTACCGATGAGTTGTATTTAACCGTTAATGGCAAAGGGGGGCATGCCGCTATGCCTAACGAATACGTCAACCCATTAATTATTGCCTCCGAAATTTTAGTAGAAATAAATAATATATTTATGACTAAAAGCGCCTCGGGATTTGATAAGAGCACCGCAGGATTTCAAATCCAGCGGAACGAAATACCTACCGTTGTGGCTTTTGGTAATATTGAGGGCAAAGGTGCCACCAATGTTATTCCAGATAAAGTTGAGCTAAAAGGCACGTTTAGAACCATGAACGAAGAATGGAGAAACAAAGTGCATGTGCAACTCCAAAAAATTGTAAAAAAATATTCCTTAAAATATGGCATTAAATCTGTTTTAAGAATAGAAAAAGGTTACCCGTTTTTAGTAAACGATGAGGTGTTTACAAACCAATGCATTGATAATGCACAGAGTTTTTTGGGAGTTAAAAATGTGGAACAATTGCCACTAAGAATGACCGCCGAAGATTTTGCCTTTATTAGCCAAAAAGTACCAAGCTGTTTTTTTAGATTAGGAACAGGTAATGTTAAAAAAAATATAATTTCGGGTGTGCATACACCAACTTTTAACGTTGATGAAAAAGCCCTGCAAATTGGAATGGGTTTATTAGCACAATTTTGTACTAGCGGTTAAAAAACCATTACTAAATTAATTTAGATTTTTAATTTTAACAGTTATAATATGTAATTGTTAAAAAATATTTGTATTTTCGTTTAATCTTTTTTATAAAAAATACTATGAAAACAAAATTACTATTTGTATCTATTTTATTTTTCATCTCTTTAAGCCACATAAATGCACAGCAAAATGTTGCAAATCCAATTAAACTTATTGAAGAAAAGTTGATGAGGGAAAAACCACAATTTGCCTCTAAAACAAGTCCATACAATTTTTCAGGAATGATTAGCTATGGTCAAAAAGCTCCAACAGGTGTTTTTATTAATAGTCTTTCACAACAGCAACTGGTAAATGAATGTACCTTTTTTGGCGGTGATAGCTTAAATGGTTTTGTTTTTGAAAAAGTGGCAAAAGAAATTATTAATGAAGATGGACTTAAATTGTTATTAGAGTTTAAAGCGGCTATGTATAGAAAGCAAGTGAGCTTTGTTAAAACTAAATATAATATTAGCGATAAAAAAGTAAGCCAACAGCAACCATTTGTAGATGTAACAAGCAAAATATCTTCGCAAAACAATATCTCTGCAAGTGTTTGTAATAATATAGATTTTGAGGATGGTAATACAGGTACTTGGACAGTTATTAGTGGCTATAATCAAAATTCAAACGCACCACTAACAATACCAGCTTCTGCTTTTACAGTAGGCGTTATAAGTACCAATCAAAATATTTATAGCTGTAGCGATGTAAATTTAATTACAGCAGCGTATGGTAACGACCCAATTGGGTTCCCAGGTTTAGATCCTAATGGTGCTTCAACATCCATAAGATTAGGAGGTTTTAATATAAACGCTGCAGATGGCTATGGTTTTGGCTGTGCTGGATCTCATTGGACAAACGGATCGTATGCCAATGGCGAAAAAATTGAAAAAACAGTTCTGGTTAGTGCTGCAAATGCATTACTTACTTATGATTATGCAGTAGTACTAAACGATGGAGGACACGCTAATGGTAGCCAACCCTATTTTCATGTGTTTGTAACTAATTTGGCAGGTGTGGTTTTATCTTCTTGCACACAATATTTTGTGCAGGCTGCTGCTGGTGTTCCGCCTGCAGGTTTTGTAAATTCAGGTTATGTGAATACTTTCGACAATAGCGTTTTTTATTATAAAAATTGGACATCAAATAGTATAAATTTAACACCTTATATAGGTACAAATGTAAAAATTTCGTTTGTAGCGGCGGGTTGTACTTTTGGCGCTCACCCTGGTTATGCTTATGTCGATGCCATTTGTGGCCCCTTAACAATTAATAGTTCAAATGCTAATCCATGCGCTGGCTCTAATGTTATTTTAACGGCCCCTTCTATTCAGGGCGGTTCTTATTCATGGTCGGGTACGGGTGTTACAGGATTAACTACCCAAACAGTTTCTGTAAATACCTCTGGTACTTATTCTTGTTCTTTAATTCCCCCTCAAGGCGTAACGTGTGCTTACACTGTCACTCAAACAGTATCTTTTATACCGTTACCAATTGCTAATGCTGGGCCTACACAAAATTTAACCTGTTCTAATACTACTACCATTTTATCTGGTAGTGGGGGCGGAACTTATAGTTGGTCTGGTCCTGGTATTGTTGCAAACGGAACGACAGCGAATCCATCTGTAAATGTAGCAGGCACATATAACCTAACAGTTACCAATAGTTTTGGTTGCGTTTCTGCACCAGCATCTGTAGTTGTTGGAACAAATACAACCCCACCAGGACCTAATACTTTAGTGCCTAGCGCAATTACTTGTGGTACGCCAAATGTAAATGTTGCAGTAACAGCAACTGCAGGTGTATCTTATAATTGGACAGGGCCAAGTATTATAAGTGGTGGTACAACCTCTTCAGCTTTAGTAAATGCTGCTGGTAATTATACTGTTGTTGTTACAAATACAAGTGGAAATGGTTGTTCGGCCAGTGCTGTTGTCAATGTGCAATCTAGCAACGCAGTAACTGTTTCACCAAGTACAAGTGGTGTTGTTACCTGCTCTAATTCATTAATAAATTTAAGTACACCAAATGTTGCTAGTCAAAGTTATACTTGGACAGCGCCAAGTGGAGCTAATATTGTATCTGGTGCAAATTCAGCAGCAGCTACGGGTTCTAACGCTGGTACTTATACGGTTACTGTATTTAACAACAGTAATGGATGTACGCAAATTGGTGCTATTGCAGTTAATGTAAATACTACCATTCCTACAGCAACTGCAAGTATTGCAGGGGTAATAACCTGTACTAATACAGCACTAGCTTTAAGTGTAAATCCTGCTGGGTATAGCTATAATTGGACAGCTAGTGGTGGTGGTGCTATAACATCAGGCGCCACATCGCAATCAGCAACTGGTAATGGTAATGGCTCTTATTATGTATTAGTTACCAATCCTGCAAATGGATGTACTGTCACAAAAACAATTACCCCAACAGTAAATACAACTACAATAGCTGCAAGTATTAATACGCCAAGTGTTTTAACATGTAGTACAACCACTATAAACTTAACTGGTAACCCAGGCACAGGTGTAAGTTACGTTTGGGCGGCTCCAAATGCTACTAATATTGTTACTTCAAATAATATTCAAGCCATAGGTGTAAATGCACCAGGCACATATACTTTAACCTTAACAAATTCAGCTAACGGTTGCCCAAGCACCCCTACAACAGTAAATGTTACACAATCTTTAACTCAACCTGTATTAAGCGCAACGAGTCAAACAGCCAGTTCGGGTTGTGGTACCTCAAGTTTAGTAACGTTGTCAGGTACAAGCACGCCAGCAGGAAGTACTTATACATGGGTTTCTTCGGGAGGTTTTTCAAGCGGAGTAAACAGTTCTTCGGTTATTGCAAATGGTGCAAACACTTATACTTTAATATCTTCGCATCCAGTAACGGGCTGTATAGCATCTTTGGTATTTACAGTAATTCCATCTATCAATCAACCCAGTTTGACAGCTTCATCTGCCACAGGTGTTATTACTTGTTTAAATTTAACACAATCCAATACGGTTACTTCAAATCCAGCT
Organism: Bacteroidota bacterium; assembly: GCA_025363015.1. Taxonomy (GTDB): domain Bacteria; phylum Bacteroidota; class Bacteroidia; order B-17B0; family Aurantibacillaceae; genus Aurantibacillus. The sequence continues at coordinate 25,290 of JANYEQ010000073.1, read as the reverse complement.
TCTGGAGTAACATACACCTGGACGGGACCAGGCATCGTAGGTTCATCAACAGGAGCTTCAATAACTGGAAGCGTGGCTGGTACATATAATTTATTGGTAACAAATACTAGTAACAATTGTAATAATTCTATATCTTATGTTATTACGGCAAATAATACACCTGTAACACCAAGTGCAAATTCATCAAATACTATAACCTGTGTAAATACAACCACAATTGCCTCAAATGTATCGGGTGCAGGGCCTTTTACTTATAATTGGACGGGGCCCGCTGCATTTACTTCTTCAGCAGCTAACTTTACAACAAATACAGCAGGTGTTTATAATGTTACGGTAACTAACACATCAAGTGGTTGTACTGGCACTACTAATATTACCGCTGTTGCAAATGTTACAGCACCAAGTACACCTACAATTTCGGTAAACAATATTACTTTAACGTGTGCTTCAAATGCAACTGTTATTACAGCAAATTCAACAGGTGCAACATCTTATTCTTGGACAGCCCCAGTTGGTGGAGCCATTACATCTGGTAGTAACACGGCAACGGCAAATATAGTAGGTGCAGGTGTTTATACAGTTGTTGCCATTGGTGGTAATGGTTGTAATACCGCATTTTTTCCAGTAACAGCTACGGTTAATGCACCAGCAGGCGCACCAAGTGTTGTGCTAAGTAATAGTGTATTGGCAATAACGTGTTCTTCTACAAGCCCATCTGCTACGGCAAATACTACGGTTACGGGGGTTACTTATTCTTGGTTACCAGGTACAGGTATAGCAGGAAGTACAACTGGTGCTACCGTTACGTTTACACAAAGTGGTACATATAGTGTGGTTGTAACTAATACAACAAATAATTGTTCGGCAGCTGGAAGTAATTTAATTGTAACGGTTATTAATAATAATATGCCACCAAATGCAAATGCTACAAGTGTACCTACTATAAATTGTACAAATACATTAGTGACGATAAGCCCTGTTTATACACCAAGTACTGGTTTAGTATTTGATTGGACAGGTACAAACATTGTTGGAACTACAACTAACTCATCGGTACAAACAAATAGCAATACTCCTATAACTGTTAATTTTACAAATACCGCTAATGGTTGTGTAAATTCGTTAGTACTAGCGCCAGTAATAAATATTATGGCGCCTACAGTTTCTTTAACCACCACTACAGGTGGCACTAATTTAACATGCCAAACACAAACCTTAAACTACAGTGCTTCGGGTTCGCCTACAAGTGGTGTCACTTATTTATGGAGTAATGGTGCTACTACGCCAAACATAAATATTACATTGGCAGGTAGTTATAGTGTGGTTGCTACAAATACTGTTAATGGTTGCCAAACTACACAAAACTTTACTGTTGGTGGTGGCACAAGTTTACCAAGTTTTACAGCGGTAGCAAATTCTGTTATACCATGCGGAAGCTCAACAACAGCGTTAAATGCTACAAGTAGTAATACCAATGTAAGTTACCTTTGGGGTGGTCCAGGCGGCGGTATTTTAAATGGAGCTACTACGGCAAATCCTGTAGTTGGAAGTGTGGGTACTTATACTTTGTTAGTTACAGATAATACAACAAGTTGTAGTGTAACGCAAACCATTAGTGTATCAAATAGTTCGGTAATAGCACAATTTACAGCTACACCATTAACAGGTCCTGCACCGTTAAATATAAACTTTACTAATCAAAGTATAGGTTCTACTACTTATATGTGGAATTTTGGTAATGGTACATCTACACAAACAAATCCCCAAAATTCTTACCCAGTTAGTGGCACATATACTGTAGTATTAACAGCCTATAATGGCCCATGTAGTGATACCGCTACCATTATTATTAAAGTGTTAGAGGCCCTAGGAGTAATACCAGAAGTATTTACACCAAACGGTGATTTATATAACGCTACCTTTGAAATTAAGGGTTTAGATAGCTATCCAAAAAATAGTTTACAAGTATTTAACCGATGGGGTAACGAGGTTTACAAAGCATCGCCATATAAAAATGATTGGGTTGGCACACCAAACGTAGCAGGCAAAACAGGTAGCGATAAATTACCTACAGGCACTTATTATTATATTCTAGATCTTGGAGACGATGCCAAAACCACCTTTAAAGGCTATGTTCAGTTGCAGTATTAATAGCGATAAATAAAAACAAAAAACCTCAATAGTTTAAACTATTGAGGTTTTTTGTTTTTACACTAATTTAGTGGGGTTAAAATGTATCTTTCATTAACAGCTACACGTTTAAAACATTGTTTTTTAGTATAAAATAACATAATTTTTTACTTGTATTTTTAGTAGCTATGAGTAATAAGTATAGAACAAAACTTGACGATGTAACTTTTACCGAAAAAGATTTACCACAACACGATATTGTTGAAGATATAACTTCGGATAAAACAAATTTGGATAAAAAAAATAAAGCAAAATCTACCCAAAAAATAAAGACAGAAATCATCAAACCAAAAATTGAAAAAATTACATTAGTACAACGCTGGCAGCAATTTGTTGCATTTTACACAAACGAGCGCACACAAAAAATTTTAGGATTATCGCTTGTACTTTCATCTATATATTTAGCGCTTGCTTTTACATCTTATTTTTTTACTTGGGATATTGACCAAGATAAAGTGCTTGGTACAACTACCGATTTGTTTTTACCCGAAACTAAAGTTGTAAATTGGTTAGGTAAAATTGGCGCTTTGGTTTCGCACTTTTTTATTTACAAAGGTTTTGGCGTAGCCTCGTTTTTTTTAGTGCCTGTAATATTTGCTTATGGGGTGCAAAAAATGATGCAAAAAAAATTCATCTACATTGGTTCGTTTAACGCCAAATGGTTGTTTTTAATGGTGTGGACGTCGCTTTTACTAGGGTATATTTTTAGCGACAAATTATTTTATTTAGGTGGTGGATTTGGTTATTTTGTAAATGCGCAAATTTCTAACTTTGTTGGTAACGCTGGTTTATTGGCACTTATAGGTTTTAGTATGCTATCGTTTTTAGTACTTAGTATTAATTTAAGTTTTAAACTTCCGTCAAAGCCTGTAATTGAAGACGATGAACTTATTGAACAAGAATTAACCGAAACACCAGTAAATTTAGCTAAAGAAAGCAATGCTTCGTTTAACGAAATTAAAGAATTAAAATTAACACCTGAAGAAGAAGCTGAGTTATTAAATTTTGAAATTAAACAAAAAGGTAACGATTTAATTATAGAGCCCGTAAACCCCGCCACTAATAATAATGTAGGTTTTGAAGTAGTAGTAACAGGAGACGATACTATTTTAAAAAAAATTGACGAAACTAAAATTGACTTAGATACAAAACTAGAAAGCCTTATAGTGCCCGAAAATAAGACTGAACCTGAATTTGAAATTGAACCTACTATTGATGAGCCTGAAGTTTTAGACGATGAAAACAAAGCACAAAAATTGGTAGCGCAGTTTGGAGAGTACGATCCCACCTTAGATTTAGGCTCATATAAATTCCCAAGTTTTGATTTACTAACCGATTATGGCGATGCCAAAGGCAAAGTAACACAAGAAGAATTAGTTGCCAATAAAGATAAAATTGTTAGCACCCTAAAAAACTTTGGAATAGAAATTGAAAAAATTATGGCTACTGTTGGACCAACAGTAACCCTTTACGAAATTATTCCAGCCGCAGGTGTACGCATTAGCAAAATAAAAAATTTAGAAGATGACATTGCACTAAACCTTGCAGCCCTTGGTATTCGTATTATTGCGCCTATACCAGGCAAAGGCACTATTGGTATTGAAGTGCCCAACCAAAACCCCGAAATTGTGCCCATGCGCAATATTTTAGCTTCTGAAAAATTTAATAATTCTAATTACGAATTGCCCATAGCTTTAGGTAAAACAATTAGTAACGAAATTTTTATTGCCGATCTTACAAAAATGCCTCACTTACTAATGGCAGGTGCTACAGGGCAAGGTAAATCAGTAGGTTTAAACGCAGTATTGGTTTCTTTACTCTACAAAAAACATCCATCGCAAGTAAAATTTGTATTAGTCGATCCTAAAAAAGTAGAATTAACCTTATTTAAAAAAATTGAGCGCCATTTTTTAGCTAAACTGCCAAATGCCGAAGATGCTATTATTACTGATAACACCAAGGTTATTCATACCCTAAATAGTTTATGTATTGAAATGGATAACCGTTATGCTTTATTAGAAGATGCGCAAGTTCGAAATATAAAAGAATATAATACTAAGTTTATTAACCGCAAATTAAACCCTAACGACGGACATAAATTTTTGCCATACATTGTTTTGGTAGTAGATGAGTTTGCTGATTTAATTATGACGGCTGGTAAAGAAGTAGAGGCGCCCATTGCCCGCCTAGCCCAGTTAGCACGTGCCATAGGCATTCATTTAATTATTGCCACTCAACGCCCAAGCGTAAATATTATTACTGGCACAATTAAAGCCAACTTCCCAGCTCGTATTGCGTTTAGAGTTACTAGCAAAATTGATAGCCGTACTATTTTAGATAGCGGTGGAGCTGACCAATTAATTGGGCGAGGAGATATGCTTTTAAGCACAGGAAATGATTTAATTCGTATTCAGTGTGCTTTTGTAGATACACCAGAAGTAGAAAAGATTACCGACTTTATTGGCAACCAGCGTGCTTACCCAACCGCTTTTTTATTACCCGAATATGTGGGCGAAGACGGAAGCGATGGCAAAGAAGCTGTTGATTTAAGCGAACGCGACAAAATGTTTGACGATGCTGCTAAATTAGTAGTGCAGTTTCAACAAGGCTCAGCTTCGTTTTTACAGCGTAAATTAAAATTAGGATATAACCGTGCTGGCCGTATTGTTGACCAACTAGAAGCAGCTGGAATTATTGGCCCTTTTGAAGGCAGTAAAGCACGCGAGGTTATTTGCCGCGATATGCAACAATTAGAAGAAATTTTGCAAAAATTAAGAAATAAATAGATAAATTAAACTTTTATGTAATTCTAAAGTCCAATTTGGTATTACATTTGTAGTATTATAAAATATGAAAAAACTATTCACACTATTCGCACTATTTTTTACTTTAATTGTTAATGCACAAGATCAAGACCCTAAAGCAAAGGCAATTTTAGACGATTTAAGTAAAACTACTAAAACCTACAAAACTATTTTTGCGGAGTATAATTTTACTATTCTTAATAAAGAAGGTAAACAATTAGAAAAACAAAGTGGTAAAGTTCAAATAAAAGGCGAAAAATTTAAGTTAGAAATTCCAGGAAATACCATTGTGTGTGATGGAAAAACATTATGGAATTATAATAAAGATGCCAAAGAAGTAACTATTAAAAATTTTGACGCCACTAACGAAGATCAACTAAACCCTAGCAAAATTTTTACTATGTACGAAAAAGGGTATAAGTTTAAATACGAAAAAGATGAAAAAGTTGGATTAGTAAATTGCGCTACTATTGATTTATTTCCTGCTGATAAACCCGAAAAAAAGAAATTTCATACTATAAAATTATATGTAGATAAAGTTAAAAAACAAGTTGCCCAGCTTAAAATGCTTATGAAGGATGGCGGTAAACAAATTTATGAAATAAAAATATTTAAGCCTAATACCGAAATGGCCGATGTTTTATTTGTGTTTGATGCCAAGGGTCTTAAAGCCGATCAAATAAATGATGAGCGTGATTAACGCATTAAAATTACCGTACTTATACCCTGTATATTAAAAATACGAAGTTGAATAATAACATCAACTTCGTATAAAATTAATTACAAAAAATTATTCTGCTTTTTTTGCAGCCTTTTTAGCAGCAGCTTTTTTTGGTGCAGCCTTTTTTGTTTCGGCTGTAGCAGTTGCTTTAGTAGATTTTTTAGCTACTTTCTTTTTTTTAGGTCGAACAACTCCTGTACTTCCAATGTGAATTTTTCCACGTTTTGTTTTTTTATCTCCTTTTCCCATAATATATTTTTATTTATTGCATAAAAGTAAAGAATTATATTTACCAAACAAATAATGAAGTTAACCTTTAATAAACAAGAGCGCCTTTGTAGCAAAAAACAAATGGAATTACTTTTTAGTAAAGGCAAAAATAACTTTGCACACCCACTTAAATTTATTTTTATAGAAGTTAATACAAAGTTGCAATATCCTGCCCAAACTATGTTTGTAGTGCCTAAACGCCAGTTTAAAAAAGCACACGACCGTAATAAATTAAAACGCCGTATGCGCGAAGCGTATCGATTAAACAAACTTAATTTTTATAATAGCTTAAAAACATCTAATAAAATAATTATTGCTGCTTTTATTTATGTTGGTAAAAAGCCCGAAGAATATAAAACCATTGAAAAAAGCATGCAACAACATCTAAATCTTTTTTTACCTAAACCTTATAAAATGATAAATATAAACGATAAAGAAACACTATTTGCAAGCATTGATAAGTTTAAAGAAGGTGCTAAACCCTTATTTGGTGTAATGACCCCACAGCATGTTTTAGAACATTTAATCATGTCGCTACATTTATCAACGGGTAAAATACAAATTGAGTTTAAAGGGCAACAAGAAATAGCCGACAAAATAAAAGCAAGCATCATCTATTCTACTGATGAAATACCTCAAGGCGTAAAAAATCCTTTATTAACCAATGAGCTAGGGGCATTAAAATTTAATAGCCTTGAACTTGCTAAACAAGAACTAAAAAACGAACTAAATTATTTTTATAATTTTAAACAAAATAATCCTACGTTTATGGCGGTTCATCCACGAATGAATAGTTTAAATATAGAGGAGTGGACAATCTTTCAGAACAAACATTTTTCGCATCATTTTAAACAATACGATTTAATTTAAATTTTATGAAGTATATAATTTCTGGCATTCAACAAGTAGGTATTGGTGTAGCAAACGTGCACCAGGCTTTTAATTGGTATAACAAACATTTTGGTATGGATATACCCATATTTGAAGAAGCAGCCGAAGCTAATTTAATGCTGCCCTACACAGGAGGCAAACCCCATAAACGCCACGCTATTTTAGCAATAAATTTAAAAGGTGGTGGTGGTTTCGAAATTTGGCAATACACTAGCCGTACGCCACAAGCCCCAGCATTTAAACCCCAATTAGGTGATTTAGGCTTGTTTTGTACAAAAATAAAAAGCGAAGATGTTATGGCATCTTACAATTATTTAAAATCTCAAAACGTAAAATTATTAGGCGAAATTAGTACCAACCCCATTGGTAAAAAACATTTTTTTATAGAAGATGCTTTTGGTAATTTATTCGAAATTATAGAAGACGATACTTGGTTTGGAAAAGGCTTAAAAACCACTGGTGGCCCAATTGGTATGATAATTGGCGTGAGTAATATTGAAAAATCAATACAATTTTATACTAAAATTTTAGGCTACGATAAAGTACTTTATAATACCGAAAATAGTTTTAGCGATATAGCCGTTTTGCCCGGTGGAAGCGTTCATGTAAAACGTGCTAAATTAACTCACAGCACAAAACGTGTAGGACCCTTTAGCAATTTATTTGGTAATAGTTATATTGAGTTGGTTGAAGCAAAAAATTACACACCACGCAAACTGTTCGAAAACCGTTTTTGGGGCGATTTAGGCTTTATACATCTATGTTTTGATATTAAAAACATGAAAGCCTTACAACAAAATTGCGAAACCTTAGGGTATCCTTTTACTGTTGATGGTGGTGCAGGTTTTGAAATGGGCGAAGCAGCAGGCCATTTTACCTATATTGAAGACCCCGATGGTGCTCTAATAGAATTTGTAGAAACAAAAAAAATGCCCATTTTAAAAAAATTAAATTGGTATTTAGATTTAACAAAACGCCCTGCAGAAAAACCCTTGCCTAATTGGATGCTAAAAGCCCTAAGGTTTAATAGAAAGAAGCTTGTATAAATCTACCCTTGCCAAAACCCACTAAAATTCTATATTTGTAGCTCAAAAGTATATGGACTACAATTTTACCGAAATAGAAAAAAAATGGCAAGCAAACTGGGCTGCTCATAAAACATTTAAGGCTTCCGACGGTACCCTGAGCGAAGTCGAAGGGCAACCTAAACCAAAATATTATGTATTAGATATGTTCCCTTACCCCAGCGGGGCGGGTTTACATGTGGGGCATCCCTTAGGCTACATTGCCAGCGATATTATCGCCCGCTACAAACGCCACAAAGGCTTTAATGTATTGCACCCTATGGGTTATGATAGTTTTGGTTTACCAGCCGAACAATATGCCATACAAACAGGGCAACATCCAAAAATTACTACCGAAGAAAACATTGCACGTTACCGCCAACAAATGGATAAAATTGGTTTTAGTTTTGATTGGGATAGAGAAGTACGGACATCAGACCCTGAATATTATAAATGGACACAATGGATTTTTATTCAAATATTTAATTCGTGGTACAATAAAAATTCAGATAAAGCAGAAGATATTTCTTCTTTAATAAAAGAATTCGAAGCAAACGGAAATACAAATGTAAACGCTGTTTGCGATGATGATACAAAACAATTTTCGACGGCAGATTGGAAAGCATTTACCGAAAAACAACAATCGGATATTTTAATGAATTACCGTTTGGCTTATTTGGGCGAAGCCTATGTTAACTGGTGCCCCGCTTTAGGAACTGTACTTGCCAACGATGAGGTAAAAGATGGCGTAAGCGAACGTGGCGGACATCCCGTTGAACGTAAATTAATGAAACAATGGAGCATGCGCATTACCGCTTACGCTCAACGTTTATTGGATGGATTAGATACCTTAGATTGGACCGAAAGTTTAAAAGAAAGTCAACGCAATTGGATTGGAAAAAGCGAAGGAACATCACTAAAATTCAAAGTACAACAATTGCCAATCATCAATCATCAATCGTCAATTTTTTTAGAAGTCTTCACCACTCGTCCTGATACAGTATTTGGAGTATCCTTTGTAACGCTTGCACCGGAACATAATCTTGTTTCATCATTAACAACAGCCGAAAATAAAAATGCTGTAGAAGAATATGTAACTGTTTCTAAAAACCGTAGCGAACGCGAACGCCAAGCTGAGGTTGATAAAGTAAGCGGTGTATTCACCGGTTCTTATGTTTTACATCCGTTTACCGGAAAACAAATTCCTATTTGGGTAGGAGATTATGTATTGGCAGGTTACGGCACAGGCGCGGTAATGGCAGTGCCTGCGCATGATGAGCGTGATTTTAAATTCGCAAAACACTTTGGTTTACCTATTTTACAAGTAGTTAAATCGGAACGGATGTTGAGCGAAGTCGAAACGGAAGTCGAGGCGGCTTATGACGCTAAAGAAGGAAAATTAATTAACTCCGACTTTTTAAATGGCTTAGATGTAAAAGCGGCCATTAAACAGGCAATTGCAGAAATTGAGAAAAAAAATATTGGCAAAGGCAAAACAAATTACCGTTTACGCGATGCCGTGTTTGGTCGCCAACGTTATTGGGGTGAGCCTATTCCCATTTATTATAAAAATGGAATTCCTTATGCATTACCCGAAAACGAACTGCCTTTAATATTACCCGAAGTAGATAAATATTTACCCACCGAAGATGGCGAACCACCTTTAGCACGTGCTAAAGATTGGAGATACCGCCCTTTATCCTCCTTTGGAGGAGGTGGCGCAAAAGCAACGGAGGAGGAATACGAATATGAACTAAGTACTATGCCGGGTTGGGCTGGCAGCAGCTGGTACTTTTTACGTTACATGGATGCTCATAATGGTTTGCAATTTGCAGACAAGAAACTAACTGATTACTGGCAACAAGTTGACTTATACATTGGCGGCAGCGAACATGCCACCGGGCATTTGTTGTATGTACGCTTTTGGACAAAATTTTTAAAAGACCTTGGTTATATTAATATTGAAGAACCAGCCAAGAAGTTGATTAACCAAGGGATGATACAGGGAAGAAGTAATTTTGTTTATAGATATGATTTGAAATCAGATTCTGGAGCTCGTATTAAACCACTTTTTGTATCAAAAAATCTTGCAACAAAATCAACGAATGTTGACGAAGATTTTCTTAAAGATTTTAACTCCAAATTAGAAAAAACTTTACCAGGGCCTAAGAATTTTATTATTGATAGAACAACATCAATCAGTTTTACCCCTATAAACGTTGATGTCAATATAGTTGAAAATGATATTCTTAATATTGAAAAATTCAGAAATTGGAGAGAGGAATATAGAGATGCAGAATTTGTATTTGAAAATGAACAATATATTTGTGGGCATGAGATAGAAAAAATGTCCAAATCCAAATACAATGTTGTTTCTCCTGACGATATTTGCGAAAAATTTGGTGCAGATACCTTGCGTTTGTACGAAATGTTTTTAGGTCCCTTAGAGCAAAGCAAACCGTGGAATACCAATGGCATTACAGGTGTGAGCGGTTTCTTAAAAAAATTGTGGCGTTTATTTTATCCTACTAGTGTAGACGCTTCGACTCCGCTCAGCGTGACAGATACAGAACCTACAAAAGCAGAATTAAAAACTTTACACAAAACTATTAAAAAAATTACAGAAGACATTGAGCGCTTCTCGTTCAACACTTCCGTTAGTAATTTTATGATTTGTGTAAACGAATTAACCGACCTAAAATGCAACAAGCGTGCTATTTTAGAGCCATTATTGATTTTAATATCGCCTTATGCACCGCACATTACCGAAGAACTTTGGAGCTTACTCGGGCATACAGAAAGCATTGCCTTTTCAGACTTTCCGATGTGTAATGAAAGTTATTTGTTAGATGATACTTTTAATTACCCCATTTCGTTTAACGGTAAAACACGTTTGCAGTTAGAATTTCCGGCTACTCATACTATTCAGCAGATTGAACAGGAAGTAATGGCACGCGAAGACGTTCAAAAATACTTAGAAGGTAAAACGCCTAAAAAAGTAATTATTGTTCCAAAGAAAATTGTGAATATTGTGGTGTAATATAGAAATATTGTTTGCAGAATTTAAATCATATTTCAAATTATAAAACAACAAAAATTCTATTATTAATTTTTGTTGTTCTGTTTACAAAAAATAGTGCGCAGAATTTAGTTAGCATTAGAGGTCAACTGTTGGAAAATACCATGCCTGTTGAGTTTGCAAATGTTATCTTAACATCGTCAAAAGACAGCCTCAAATTAATTAAAAATACTGTTACCGATAGTTTAGGCAATTTTTCCATCAGTTCAAATTTACCTTCCAATAATTACATTCTTAAAATACAAATTATTGGTTACCGGCCTGTGAGAATGAATGTGAGTTTAGATTCTGCGAATTCAAGTATTGACTTAGCAACTATTCAAATACAACGTGATAGTAAAATTTTACAAGCTGTAGATGTTGTTACACAAAAACAATTAATTAAAAAAACACCGCAAGGATTTATTATTAATGCAAAAGATAATATTACACAGGCGGGTGGCACGGCAACAGATTTACTTCGCAATACCCCAACCGTAGTAGTAGATGCCGAAGGAGGAATTACAATTAGAGGCAAAAGCCCTTTGATTTTAATAAACGGTCGAAATTCAAGTTTAGGTTCTACGGATAGAATTCCTGCAAGCAGCATTGAAAGCATTGAAATTATTAATAATCCATCGGCGCAATATGATGCGGATGCAGAAGGCGGAATAATTAATATTACGCTTAAAAAAAATAATGCAAAAGGCACAAATGGCTCTGTGGCTTTAGGTGCAGGTTATGGTGCCAAAGGAAGGTTAAACAGTTCGTTTAGCATAAATCATCAAACAGGTAAATTTAATTTTGGGTTGACTTACGATAACCGCTTTGCAAATCGTACACGAAAAGCAGATGCCTATCGCACCAATTTTTATTTACCTGGTGAATACTATTTATCACAGAACAGAAACGACAACCGTTATGAACAAACACAGAACCTGAAATTTAATGTTGATTTTAATCCGAATTCTAAAAACAGTTTTCATTTTGAAGCACTCGGAAATATGGATGAACAAGACAATAACGAAGCTTTAGCATCGTTATTTAAAACACAAAGTGATAGTTTTAATACAAAAAACTCACGCAACTCCATTGAATTAGGCAGAGAAAAAGTGGCCGAGTTTGCTTTTTCCTACATTAAAAAATTTAATGATAAACGACAAAAATTAGCAATAAATGCAAGCTCATCAATTAATTACGAAACTGAAAATACAAATATTACAACACACTCTTTAGATGCAAATGACATAATTATTGGTTTAAATTTTTTACAACAAACCAGTAATGATCAAAACTCGAACGTTAGCAATTTTAAAATAGATTATGCTCAACCAATAGCAAAAAAAGGAACATTAGAAACAGGCTATAAAGCCATAACCCGCTTTACAAATGCGGATTTTAAAAGTAAATATTTTCAAAACAACGAATTTCTTATTAATCCAAAAGCCAGTAATATTTTTAATTTCAGCGAACAGGTTCACGCTGCATATTTGCAATACAAGAGTTACATTGGCAGCAAAGACAGTATTAAACTGACTTATGATGTTGGCTTAAGAGTGGAACAAGTATATAATGTTGGAAACGTTGTTACCACAAACACAACCATTAAACGTGATTATTTTAATTTTTTTCCAACAGCAAATATTGCTTATTATTTAACCCAATCGGATTTTATAAAATTAAGTTTTAGCCGTAGAATAAACCGCCCGGGCTTAGGGCAATTAAACCCTTTTGTGGATATTACCGACTCGCTTAATCAACACGGTGGCAATCCTTATTTAAAACCTGAATTAATAAATGCTTTGGAAGCAGGTTATAATAAAGAATGGAAAAAAATATCATTAACAGCAAATGTATTTTATCGTTATTCTACAAATATCATTCGCCCTTATATTTTATTATTAAATAACGGCGTAGCGCTAACACAGCCTACTAATTTTGGCAACGCAACAACTTATGGTACTGAAGCGATTGTGTCCTTATATCCCACTAAATTTTGGAGTTTAAATACGAGCGTTTCTATTTTTCAGCAAAATATAAGTGGCAGTAATATAAGCGCCGATGTGGCAAATAATGTATTGAGTTGGTACGGAAAACTTATAAATAATTTTACTTTGTGGAAAGGTAGTAAACTACAGGTAATTAGTAATTATAATTCGCCAACCGCCACACCGCAGGGGCAGCGAATTGCGGTGTATAATGTCGATTTGGGCTTTCAGCAAAAAATAATAAAAGGAAAAGGCGCTTTTGGCTTGGTAGTAACAGATGTTTTTAATACGCAAAAAAGCGGTTTAACAGCGCATGCCTCAGACTTTAATTACAGCCGTACATTTAAAATAGATACACGTGCTGTTTTAATAACTTTTGCATATGCGTTTGGAATTAAGTTTAAAGAAGAATTATTGGAGAATAAATTTTCGAATGATTAAAAATTTTTCAAAAAATAATTCTTTTAAATGGAGATATTTTTTAATTGTGAATAATTTGGTTTAGTTTTTTTTCAAAGCTATTAATAACCATTTTAAAACGTTTTTACACAGTTTAAAAATAAAACATAAAAATAGTAGAAAGTATACACATAATTTTACAGTAAAAAATATTACTCTGCCAAAAAAAGTAATTATTGTCCAAAAAAATTGTAAATATTCTGATATAAAATATATAACTTTACAAAAATAACCCTTAAAAATTATGTTAAAACATTTATTAATAATTGTAGTTTTAATTACATCTTTTGCAAATGCACAAACTAAAACCACAGCTAAAAAAGTGGATAAGAAGAAGTTAAAAGCCGATTCTATTGCTGCAGCAAGCACTAAATTGGCTAACCCAGGGTATGTAGAGGTAAAAGTGCCACATGCATTTTTTATTTATACAAAACGTCCAAAAACAGATAAAGATAAATTTCAATTGTGTTATAATTTAGTAACAAAAGATACCATACTTTATACCTGTTTTAACGATTCATTGTGTAAAGACCCCGAGGTAACAAAAATTTTATTTGAACAACAAAAAGGCGATACCAATTATGTTTTAATTTATGTTGATGCGTTTAGTAAATCCAAATCAGATGGTGGCGTTTGCAATGCTGGTAAAGAAACCAAACTATCGTTTGTGCGTTGGAATACAAAAACCAATCAAGCAAAATGGAAACATAAAAGCATTAATTCTTGCTTAAAAACTATTACTAATATGACCAAAGCACCCATTTTAGATTGGGATAAAAGTAGTATTTTAAAAATTGATTATCACCGAGGCTCAACGTTTTACGAATTAAATTTTGACCCACAAAATCCGCAACTAGGTTTACAAACCGCTAATGATAGCGAAAAATAAAAGTATAAATGAAAAACTTAGTTCAAAACTTTACTAGCCAATTAAAAGAAGCTAAACAAATTGCTGATAGAGCTATTGTTAGCCAAGCTCAAAATGTTTTAAATATAGTAGTAACGGGGCTTGGCGGTTCGGGTATTGGTGGCACAATTTTACAAGAATTAATTTCTGATACTTGCCCTGTACCAATTACCATTAACAAAGATTATTTTTTACCTGCATTTGTAAACAAAAACACCTTAGTCATTATATCAAGTTATTCGGGCAATACCGAAGAAACACTTAGCGCTATGCAGCAAGCTATTGCTAAAAAAGCGCAAGTTGCTTGTGTTACTAGTGGTGGTAAAGTACTACAATTAGCTAAGCAACACCAGTTTGATTTTATAGAAATTCCTGGTGGTAACCCACCCCGCTCTTGTATTGGTTACTCATTAATACAACTAATACAAATACTAGTTACTAAAGGCTTTGCACCAGCTACACTATTAACGGATATTGAAAAAAGTATTGCCTTATTAGAAAATCAAAACGAAATTATTAAGATAGAAGCGCACACAATAGCGCAAAAATTAACCAATAAATTGGCAGTAATATATTCGCTTGGTACTTGCGAGGGTGTGGCAGTTCGTTTTCGCCAACAAATAAACGAAAACAGCAAACAACTGTGTTGGCACCATACATTCCCAGAAATGAATCACAATGAACTGGTGGGTTGGACAAACAAAAACGATAATTTAGTAGTAGTCACTTTTCATACGTCGTTTGATTTTGATCGTACAAAAAAACGCTACCAAGTATGTAAACCTATTTTTGAAAAATATAGTAATACCGTAATTGATATTACTGCAAAAGGCAACAGTAAATTAGAACAATTTTTATATTTAATAAATATAGGCGATTGGATTAGCTGCTATATTGCAGATAGTAGAGGCATAGACCCGGTTGAAGTAAACGTAATAGATTATTTAAAAGCTGAATTGGCTAAGTTTTAAGCATTTTATAAAACTCTTACCTTATTTTATTCGTATATTCAATACTTAAAAATAATTAAGATGAAAAAAATTATACCTTTTTTTTGTTTAGCGCTAATACTTAATTTAAGTTCATCAAAAGCACAAACATCCTTACATACCTATACCGCTTTAGCTATTGATTCAAGCGTATTTAATTTTAATGCTTTTTTCGGCAAAAAAATATTAATTGTAAACACGGCTAGTTACTGTGGTTATACCCCTCAATATAGCAGTTTGCAACAGCTTTATCAAAATTACCATCAATATAACTTTGAAATATTAGGTTTTCCGTGTAACGATTTTGGGGGACAAGAGCCCGCTAAAGATTCTGCCATAAACAGTTTTTGTACTACCAATTATGGTGTTACTTTTAAAATGATGCGCAAAATTGCTATTGTTGCGGGCGATACAGCACCAGTATATAAGTGGTTACAACACATACAGTTAAATGGCGTGTCTAATGCAAATGTAGGTTGGAATTTTAATAAATTTTTAATTAACGAATCAGGTCAATGGGTAGCTTACCACCCATCTACCGTTAGTCCAATGGATACTGCTATTACCAATTGGATAATGAAACCAAGTAGTGTTACGGCAATTAATAAATTAAACAACTTAATTAATTCTGAAATAGAATTAATTTCGGCTAACCCAACCAATAATACAATTAGTTTTTTAGTAAAAAACCCATTGGCAACAGCCTATTCATTTAACTTATATTCTATTGATGGTAAATTAATTAAAAACTTAAGTACTAAAACCTTAGTAGATGCTGAAAAATTAAACTTTAATGTTTCGGATATGCATGCCGGAATTTATTTTGTTAAAATACAAAATGGCTCTACGCAAAAAACTGTAAAAATTATAATAAACAGTACTTTTTAGTTTTAAAAACAAAACTCGTATTACGTTTACAAACGTATATTTGCATTATAAAATTAGTGCAAAACAAACACATTATATTTATAGATTTAGGAGTAATGGATTACAAAACCTGTTGGGATTACCAAGAGGAATTGTTTAATAATACCATCGCTCAAAAAATTGCCAATCGCAATTTAAAGCCCGAAGAGCAAGTGCCCACAAAAAATTATTTATTGTTTGTAGAACATCCACACGTTTATACTTTAGGTAAAAGTGGCGACGAGAAAAATTTATTACTCAATCAACAGCAACTTTCTCAAAATAACGCTACTTATTATAAAATTAATCGTGGGGGCGATATTACCTACCATGGCCCAGGGCAATTAGTGGCTTACCCTATTTTAGATTTAGATAATTTTTTTACCGATATTCATAAATATTTACGCTTGTTAGAAGAAACAATAATTACTACGTTAAAAGAATACGGTATAAAAAGCGAACGAAGTACGGGCGAAACCGGAGTTTGGTTAGATGCCGATGATGAACAAAAAGCACGTAAAATTTGCGCCATGGGTGTACGTTGTAGCCGCTGGGTAACAATGCATGGCTGGGGATTTAACGTAAATGCTAATTTAAATTATTTTAATAATATCATTCCTTGCGGTATACAAAATAAAGCGGTTACAAGTTTAAATAAAGAGCTTGGTACAGAGGTAAATATGACCGAAATAAAAGAAAAATTAAAAATAAATTTTTGCAAATTATTTGAAGCTGAATTACAAGCTGTCTAATTTTACAATTATTTTATTATTTTTACCTAATGAAGTTAAACCTACTATTATTATTAATTTGTGTTACCTGTATTTGTAATGCACAAAAAGTTAAAATACAATTAGAATTTAAATACAAACAGCCCTATTGCGGTGGCGCTAAACCAACTGCCGAAATAATTGCCGAAACTCAAAAAGAGCGTCCCCTAGACCATCAGAAATTTTATGTATATCAAAATAATAAATGTATTGATACCATTAAAACTAACGATAGTGGTGCGGTAGTTATAAAATATTTACCTGGCACATATTTTTTGTTTGAAGCTTGGAAACACTTTAAAAAAACTCCTGATGGTTCGCCAATAGCCGATTTTAACAAAGCCTGTATGGCCAAAGAATGGTTAAAACCAAATTATAAAGTTACCATTACCAGCGTAAGCGATTTTACAATGGATTATTACGAAATAAGTGCCAGCAGATGCGCACACCAATTAGCCTGCTTAAAAGTTAGGCATTTACCTGCACTTTTAAAACGGTAATGAAAAGTTGTATAGTTTTTTTTCTACTTTTTTATTTTAATATTACTTTTTCGCAAACTATTACCCAAACTATAAAAGGTGTAATAGTAGACAAACAAAGCCAAACACCGTTGCCTGGCGTGGTGGTTCAAATTTTAAATTCAAATCCTTTATTAGGCGGTGCCACTAACGAAAAAGGCGAATTTAAAATTACCAATGTACCCATTGGGCGTTGGCAAATTAAATTTAATACCACTAGCTATAAAGAAAAATACATTACCGTAATTTTAAACGCAGGTAAAGAAAGTGTAACTAACATTGAGTTAGAAGAAAGTGTAATACAAGGCCAAGAAGTTGTTATTACTGCCGAGCAGGATAAAACAAAAACAAACAATAAAATGAGTACCGTTAGTTCGCGTATTTTTAGTGCCGAAGAAGCTGCTCGTTATGCCGGAAGTAGAAATGACCCCGCTCGTATGGCAGCTAATTTTGCAGGTGTTAGCGGCGCCAACGATAGTCGTAATGATATTATTATTAGAGGCAATTCGCCTACAGGTATTTTATGGCGTTTAAATGGTTTAGATATTCCAAACCCAAATCACTTTGGTAATGCGGGCAGCACAGGTGGGCCAATAAGTATTTTAAATAACAATACCCTAGATAATAGTGATTTTATGAGCGGTGCTTTTGCGGCAGACTATGGTAATGCAACTGCGGGCGTGTTTGATTTAAAAATGCGACAAGGCAATAATGAAAAATTTGAATTTTTAGGACAAGTAGGTTTTAATGGCTTTGAATTGGGAGCCGAAGGCCCTTTATTTAAAAATAAAAATGCATCTTTTATGGTTAATTACCGTTACTCAACACTTTCTATTTTTAAAGCTTTAAATATTGATTTTGGTGTGGGTAATGCTATTCCACAATACCAAGATGCTACTTTTAAAACCGATTTTAATACAAAAAAAATTGGTAAATTTTCATTTTGGGGTATTGGTGGCTTGAGTTATATAGCCCTTTTAGAAAGTGATAAAAAAGTAGGAAAAGATTTATATGGTTACAGCGCCCGCGATACTTATTTTCGTTCAAACGTTGGTGCAAGCGGCATAACGCATACTTATTTATTTAATAACAATGCCTACCTAAAAACAAATATTGGAATTAGCGGGCAGTACAATAATATTTTAGCCGATAGAATAGATACCGCTTTTAAAACACCAAAAAATTTAAAACCCGAGTACCGACAAAAAACACAAAACATTCGTTATTCATTTAACACTACGTATAATAAAAAATTTAATGCACGTAATTTTATAAACGGCGGTGTGTATGCCGAAGTCTATAATACTTTATTTGTTGATAGTGTTGATAATTTATTTGGTTATAATACCTTTAGAACGCTACGTAAATATAGTGGTGTAAAGGGTTTTTTAAGGGGCTTTGCACAATGGCAACATAAGTTTACTGATAATTTATTATTAAATATTGGTATAAGTAATCAATTTTTTATGCTAAACAATTCAAATGCTGTAGAGCCCCGTGTGGGTTTAAAATATAGTATAAATAATAAACAAAGTATAAGTTTGGGTTGGGGTTTGCACTCACAACTACAACCTATTTATATTTATTTTGCAAGCGATACCGTTTTTGGTAAACGGGTAGAGACGAATAGAAACCTTGATTTTACAAGGGCTGTACATGGTGTAATAGCATATGATAATAGTTTTACAAATAACTTTAGATTAAAAACCGAAATTTATTATCAATACATTTATAATGCGCCAGTAAAAAATTATCCAAACTATTTTTCCGCATTAAATTTAGGAGCCGATTTTAATAGCCCAAATGTTACTAATTTAGTAAGTAAGGGCACTGGTTTTAATTATGGTTTAGAAATTACTTTAGAAAAATTTTATAGCAAAGGCTATTACTTTTTATTTACTAGTAGCTTGTTTGAAAGTAAATATAAAGGCAGCGATAATATTGAACGTAACACGGCCTTTAATGGCAATTTTGTGTTTAATTTTTTAGGTGGAAAAGAAGTTAAAATTGGTCAAAAACACACCCTTAGCTTAGATTTTAGAGCAATATATGCGGGCGGAAAACATTATGTGCCTATTGATTTACAAAAAAGTATTGCTGCTAATGATGAGATTAAAAATGGCGTGGATGCCTATAAATTTCAGTACTCAAACTATTTTAGGTTAGATGTAAAACCAAGTTATAAATTTAATTCAAAAAAAATAACGCACGAATTTAGTGTTGATATTCAAAACATAACACATAACCAAAATGTGTTTCAGCAAACGTACGATATTACAAATCAAGTTATAAAAACTGATTACCAATTACGTTTTTTTGTTTTACCACAATACAGAATTTTATTTTAATTTATAATAAATTAATTAGTGTTATTTTCGAATCTTTCCATTGCATCTCGCCACAGGGTTGGCACCTTGGTACTTTGATTTTTTATGTAGTCCATCGCCACTAAAATACCAATACCATTGGCGCATTCAATTAATGTATTGTTTTGTAATTTGCAAATACTATTTTTTATTGTAATACTTTTGTTGCCTAATTTTATAACTTTAGTAAAACAAAAAATTTCATCATTAAGGTATATGGATAGTAAGTGGTTTATTTCTGTACGGGCCAAAACAAAACCACGCTCGTTCCAATTAATTGTATTTTTAAATAGTTGATTAAAATAAGTTACTCGGCCTAATTCAAAAAAATTATGATAAACTGAATTGTTTAAATGGTTTAGTTTATCAATATCACAAAAGCGAATTTGTAAAGCAATGTGGTGTTTATAATCTTCAAACTGCATTATATTTTTCTATTTAATAGCTCGAAAGCAAATTGTTTTAAATTATTTTTCTTTTGCGTATTGGCATTAATTTTATTTAAACAATTTATAGCCATTTGCGTGTGTATATCGGCTTCTTGTCCGCATATATTTTTAACATTTAAGGCATTAAATAACTCTAAGGTGTGATGTACTTTTTTAATATTATCTTTTTCTAATGCTAAATTTTGTAAGGTTTGTTTTTGGGTATCGTTAGCTAATTCAAACGCTTTTAAAAGTAAAAAAGTTTTTTTATTGGCAATAATATCGCCACCTATTTGTTTACCAAATTTATCTTTATCAGTGGCAAAGGCGTCTAACATATCGTCTAACAGCTGAAAGGCAATACCTATATGTTTGCCAAATTCATATATATTACTTTGGGTTTCTAAATCTGTACTTGCACTAATAGCGCCCATTTGTAAACTACATCCTAATAATACGGCCGTTTTTTTGGTAATCATTTCTATATAATTAGTAACAGTTACCAAATTAGCAGTTTCAAAATTCATATCTAATTGCTGACCTTCACACACTTCAATGGCTGTTTTTGTAAACAATACATTTAGTTGTTTAAATTCGTCATTATTATAATTTTCTAATACTTGAAACGCTTTTACCATCATTACATCGCCACTTAAAATGGCAATATTAGTATTCCATTTAGTATGCACGGTTGGTTGGTTGCGGCGAAGTGGAGCAGCATCTAAAATATCATCGTGTAAGAGTGAAAAATTATGAAACAATTCTACCGAAAGTGCTGAGTTTAGGGCTAATTTAGGATCTTTATCAAATAAATCGATAGCTATTAAAGCTAGTAAAGGGCGTAAACGCTTGCCACCTAAATTTAAAATATAATTTTCGGGCTCATAGAGCTCAGTAGGTAATTTTGTTTTTAAGTTAGAAGTATAATTTTCTAAATGCGATAAAAAAAGTTGTAAAAGAGGTTGATAGTTATTCACGGAGGATTTTAGTTTAAGTGTTTTGCGTTTTTTTTTGACTAACGTTAAAAAATTCACAAAAAAACGATTAACTGTTTTTTGCTACCTCCAATAAATAGGTGCCATAGCCACTTTTAGTTAAAGGCGTAGCAATTTTTATTAATTGTTCTTTAGTAATATATCCCATTTTAAAAGCTATCTCTTCAATACAACCAATTTTTAATCCTTGGCGCTCTTCAATTACTTGTACAAATTGTCCGGCTTGCATTAATGAGGCAAAAGTACCAGTATCTAACCAAGCAGTGCCTCTATCCATAATACTTACTTTTAGTTGTTTGCGTTTTAAGTATTCTTTATTTACATCTGTTATTTCGTATTCGCCACGTGAACTTGGCTTTAATTTTTTTGCAATTTCAACCACACTATTATCGTAAAAATATAAACCAGGTACAGCATAATTACTTTTTGGGGTGGTAGGTTTTTCTTCAATGCTAAGTACGTTGTACTCTTTATCAAACTCAACAACACCATAGCGCTCAGGGTCGCTAACATGGTAAGCAAATACAACACCACCCACTGGGTTATTAATTACTTTTAGCGATTGGCCCAAGCCCACACCGTAAAAAATATTATCACCTAAAACTAATGCTACTTTATTGTTCCCAATAAATTTTTCGCCAATAACAAAAGCTTGTGCTAAGCCGTTTGGTATTTCTTGCACGGCGTATGTAAATTTACAGCCAATACTTTCGCCAGTACCTAATAGTTTTTCAAAGTGAGGCAAATCGTGTGGGGTGCTAATTATTAAAATTTCGCTAATACCCGCCATCATTAATACGGATAGGGGATAGTAAATCATTGGTTTATCGTAAATAGGCATCATTTGTTTACTCATTGCCAAAGTTAATGGATGTAAACGTGTGCCTGAACCTCCTGCTAAAATTATTCCTTTCATGTTTATATTTTTAATTTTTGTAAATTGGTATTTTTTTAAATTTATTTTTGATTAAATTAGTTACAAATTTATAATAATTATTAAACTAAAAACACTTAAGCGAATGAGCCGAAAAATAATTTTAATAATTTTTGCAAGCGTTTTTATTTCATTTTATCAAAAAGATGATTTTTTTGAGAAACTAATACAACAAGCAATAAATCAAACAAAAGTACAAGTAAAGTATGTGCCACAATATGTTACCATTAAATACCCAATGGGCGATGTGCCAAGTAATACTGGAGTTTGTACAGACTTGGTAATAAGGAGTTATAGAGGTGTAAACATTGATTTACAAAAGGAGGTACACGAAGATATGGTAAAGAACTTTAATAATTACCCAAAATTATGGAAGTTAAAAGCCCCTGATACAAATATTGACCACCGAAGAGTACCTAATTTAATGACCTTTTTTAAAGCTAAAAATGCAGCACTTAAAATTACTAAAATAGCCTTGGATTATAAACCAGGCGATATTGTTACTTGGAATTTACAAAACAAAAATGTGGTAAGTGGTATTACGCATATAGGTATTGTTACAAGTCAAAAATCGAGTGATGGCGAACGTTATTTAATTGCTCATAACATTGGTGCTGGAAACCAACTGGAAGACATGTTATTTGATTATACGATTATTGGACATTATAGATATAAAAAATAGACTTATTTTAATTTTATAATTTTTTTCCTACTAGCAGACTGAGGCACGAAGTAAAAAAACACTAACAAAAATTTAACGAATAAGTAGGGCTAATTTAGATTTATAGGTGCTTTAGGATATATAGAATACAAAACCGAGACTAAATAGTTGTTTTTATAAAATTCCATTGATAAGATTAAATAGTATCAAGTATCTAAAACTTATAGTTCAAATCACCGTTTAAATAAATAAGGTTTAAGACAGTTTTAATGAACTTTAGCTTGTATTCTGCGAGTTTTATTTCGGACTCCAACCATTTATTTTCCCTAGTATTAAGCATAAATAAAGTGCTTTCTCCATTTGAGAATTTAAGTTTTTCAGCTTCCACCAGTATTTTACTGTATTGTGTCGAACGCTCAGCATTTTTAAGCTGTTCGGCTAAAATATTAATTGTTTTTTTCAATGCATTTATTTTAAAGCTTAATTCGTTTGTTTTATTTAATAGCTCTAAGTTGTTGTTTTGAGAAATAATTTTTGCCAGTTTGTATTCATTGGTAGGATTTCTTAAAAATAACGGGAAAGATAAATTCACACCAAATTTATAATTGTTGTTTGAAAAGCTTGGATTAATTGAAGTCGCATTATTCGATAAAAAATTGTATTTAACATTTAAACTGGGCTTTATCATTTCCTTTTTTAATCTGTTATCTATTTCTAAAACTTTTTGTAAGGAACCATACTTTGATAAAATTGGATTTGAGGGTACGTGTTGATAAAGACTTTCCATTAACAAAATTTTTGCTTTATTAAAGTATAAATCGAGGCTATCGATGGCAATATAATTTTCAGATACCAAGGATGGACTATTATTTTGCCAGTTAAAAGATGATATTTCGTTGATAGTTTTTTGATTCTCAATTAAGGCGCTTTGAAAATCTAATAACCTTGTTTGATAGAAGATAGCAGCCTCAACAGTATCAACAGCCGCTTTTTCTCCAATATTTGCAAGTGCTTCAATGCCTAAAAGCCTTTGATTAGCAACTTGCATAAAGTAATTATTTAAGGCCATTTGCTTTAAGCTAAATAACCATTCAAAATAGCGTTGCGATGCTTCAAAAAGTAAAGTATTAAGTTGTATTCTCTTTTCTGCATCATAATAATTCAAATATTCTTTTGACTTTAGAACTTCTGCTCTCCTTTTATCAATTAATAATCCTTGTAAAACACCCACCTCAATTCCTACATATGGCAAACCATTAGGAGTTGTATTATATTCAGGATTAATATATCTGCCATTACCGTAATCATAACCAAATTTAAAATACTGGGACGTGAAAATAGGTTGTTTCACTTCGCTATTTAAAGTTGAAAAATAATTACTCCCATTAAATTGCTTTTGCTCATAATTTCCACTTACAATTGGGTCGTAATTTCCTTTTGAAGCTCTATATTGAACGTCCCCATATTTTTTTTCGTTTTCTGCCCGTTTAGCTAATGGGTTATTTTGCAATATATTTACTAAAAAAGCATCATAGCTGAGTTGCAAATTAGTTTGTGATTTCACTAAAATGGAAATCATTACAAGTAAAAAAAAGGAGAATCGCTTCATACTATGATTATTTTTTGTTTTTTTTATCTGTACTAGTTTTACTATAAAATTCGGGAGGAAAACCATTTACTTTCCGCCATAACTCATAAATTAAAGGCACATTATTAAGCAATGCAAAACCTTCTACTCCTCCCCCTAATTGTATGGCTTCAGGCCAAGGCTTGCCTGTGCTTTTTGCTAATATTCTAAATTTTCCGTTTTCTGATAAAACTCTGTCAAAGGCGACTATTTCAGCAGAATACGTGCCATAACTTACACCCGGCCAACCAGAGAAAACAAATGCAGGCCAACCATCAAACTGAAGTTGGATATTTTGGCCTTTCTTAATCAATGGCAAATCAACAGGATTAATATATAATTCAACAGCCTGTTCAGTTTGTTTAGGAACTATGCTGCAAAGGGACGAGCCTTCCTTGATAATTTCTCCTATACCTTGTATGTAAGTTTTAGCAATATGGCCATCTTGAGGAGAAAGGACATAATAGAACCCTTTTCGCATACTGTAATTCGCTAATTGGTTTTGAAGTTTTGTTAATGAGCCTTCTCCTTCATATAGGAGAGAAAGAGCCGAAAATTTATCGGATTCTGCTTTCATTAATTTTTCCTGAAAGTCTTGTTGTGTTGAATTTAAATCGATTTCTGCATTTAATAATTCGTTTTTTGTTGACATAAACTTATTGTCGGCAGACGCTTTTTTAGAAAGGGCTTCTTGCAATTTCACTTTGCGGTTTTCTACATCTGTTTTTGAAATAACTCCCTTTG
>JANYEQ010000070.1 GCA_025363015.1 Bacteroidota bacterium | reverse complement strand
CTATTAACTAATTATGCTTCAATTTCGGCTTCTTCTTTACTTGCCATTAAGCGTTCGTATTCTTCTTTACTACCTACAACTAATTTTTCGTACTGACGTAAACCTGTACCCGCTGGTATTAAATGTCCAACAATTACGTTTTCCTTTAATCCTTTTAAGGTATCTACTTTACCGTTTACAGCCGCTTCGTTTAATACTTTAGTTGTTTCTTGGAAAGATGCTGCACTAATCCAACTGCTAGTTTGTAACGATGCACGGGTAATACCTTGTAACATAGATTCAGCCGTTGCAGGAACCGCATCACGCGCTTCAACAATTTTTAAATCTTTACGTTTTAAAACAGAGTTTTCGTCGCGTAATTTACGAGCCGTAATAATCTGACCACGTTTTAATTCAGCGCTATCGCCTGGTTCTACAACTACTTTTTTACCGTAAATATTATCATTTTCGGTCATAAAGTCAATTTTATTAGCCAATTGCATTTCTAAAAACATGGTATCACCTGGGTCAACAATTTCTACCTTACGCATCATTTGACGCACAATGGTTTCAAAATGTTTATCATTTAATTTCTGTCCTTGTAATCGATATACCTC
This sequence comes from Bacteroidota bacterium, assembly GCA_025363015.1. Lineage (GTDB taxonomy): Bacteria > Bacteroidota > Bacteroidia > B-17B0 > Aurantibacillaceae > Aurantibacillus. The sequence goes on along the minus strand of JANYEQ010000070.1, from coordinate 2,721 downwards.
TTGTATTTCATTTACTAAATACTCTTGTACAGCAGTAGGGCCTTTAATGGCTAAAATATCGCTTGGTGCAGTTGCGCCATCGCTTAAGGCTTCGCCAGCTTTCACAAAATCATTTTCTTGAACTAAAATATGCTTACTTAAGTTCACTAAATAATTACGTCTTTCGCCAGTTTTAGCTTCAACCAATACTTCGCGGTTACCGCGCTTAATTTTACCAAAGGTTACAATCCCATCAATTTCACTAATTACAGCAGGGTTAGATGGATTACGAGCCTCAAATAACTCGGTTACACGAGGTAAACCACCCGTAATATCTCCGGTTTTACCAGTAACACGAGGAATTTTAACTAATATTTGTCCTGGTTCAATTTTAGCACCTTCGTTTACAATAATATGTGCACTTACAGGAATGTTATATGTTTTTAAAGGCTCACCTTTTTTGTCTACAATTCGCATTGTAGGACTCATGGTTTTATCCTTACTTTCAATAATTACTTTTTCGCGGAAACCTGTTTGTTCATCACTTTCTTCGCGGTAAGTAACGTTTTCTTTAATATGCTCATACTCTACAGTACCACCAAATTCAGAAACGATAACAGCGTTATATGGATCCCAATCACAAATTAACTCGCCTTTTTTAACTTTGGCGCCAGCTTTAATATATAAGTTACTACCATAAGGAATAGTGCCTGTAGTTAAAGTAATACCAGTGTTTACATCGGTAATTCTAACCTCGGTACTGCGCCCAATAACAATGTTTGTTTTTTTACCATCAGCAACACGTTCTACAGTTCGTAATTCATCAATTTCGGCAATTCCGTCATATTTTGCAATTAAACTGCTAGATGCAGCGGTGTTACTAGCTGTACCACCCACGTGGAAAGTACGTAATGTTAATTGTGTACCTGGCTCACCAATTGACTGAGCTGCAATTACACCTACTGCCTCACCTAATTGTACTAAGCGACCATTAGATAAATTGCGACCATAACATTTAGCACAAACACCAGTACGGCTTTCGCAGGTTAATACTGAACGAATATCTACCGTTTCGATAGGTGAACGCTCTATTAATGCAGCAACGTCTTCGCTAATAATTTCGCCACCTGCAACTACTAAATCGCCAGTTGTTGGATGGTATAAATCGTTTACAGCGGTACGGCCTAAAATACGGTCGTATAAACTTTCAACTACATCATCATTATTTTTAAGGGCGGTCATACTTAAACCACGTAAGGTACCACAATCTGTTTCGTTAATAATAACATCTTGTGCCACATCTACTAAACGACGGGTTAAGTAACCAGCATCGGCAGTTTTAAGGGCCGTATCGGCTAATCCTTTACGAGCACCGTGGGTAGAAATAAAGTATTCTAAAATAGATAAACCTTCGCGGAAGTTTGATAATACTGGATTTTCAATAATGGATGCGGTTGTATCACCAGCCTTTTGAGGCTTGGCCATTAAACCACGCATACCACTTAATTGTTTAATTTGCTCCTTACTACCACGTGCACCTGAATCTAACATCATATAAACAGAGTTAAAGCCTTGTTTATCAGTACTTAACTTGTCTAATACTTTTTTAGTTACTTTACTATTTGCATGTGTCCAAATATCAATAATTTGGTTATAACGCTCGTTGTTGGTAATAAAACCCATGTTGTAGTTACTTACTACTTCATCAACTTGCGTTTGGGCTTCGGCAATAATTTTTAATTTTTCTGCTGGTGTTTCAATATCACCTAAGTTAAAGGATAAACCACCTTTAAAGGCCGTTTTAAATCCTATTTCTTTAATGTCATCTAAAAATTTAGCAGTTTTGGCCATACCCGTTTTTTTAACCACCATTCCAATAATATCACGAAGTGATTTTTTGGTTAATAGTTCGTTAATAAACCCTACTTCGTGTGGTACTACTATGTTAAATAATACACGCCCTGCCGTTGTTTCAATTATTTTAGTAACTAATTTTTCGTCTTCTAAAGCATTGGTAATTTTAATTTTAATTTGCGCGTGAATGTCTAATTGCTTTTCGTTTACTGCAATTACAACCTCTTCGGCACTATAAAATGTTTTACCTTCTCCTTTTACTTCATCTCCTTTGATATTCTTTTTAGGCTTAGTTAAATAATATAAACCTAACACCATATCTTGTGATGGAACAGCAACTGGAGCTCCATTACTTGGATTTAAAATGTTATGAGAAGCTAACATTAATATTTGGGCTTCTAAAATAGCGGCATGCCCTAATGGTAAATGCACGGCCATTTGATCACCATCAAAATCGGCGTTAAATGCCGAACACACTAAGGGGTGTAATTGAATGGCTTTTCCTTCAATTAATTTTGGTTGAAACGCTTGAATACCTAATCTGTGTAAGGTTGGGGCACGGTTTAACATTACTGGATGACCGCGTAAAATATTTTCTAAAATATCCCAAACAATGGCTTCTTTTTTATCAACTATTTTTTTGGCAGATTTTACAGTTTTAACTATACCACGCTCAATTAATTTACGAATAATAAATGGCTTAAATAATTCAGCTGCCATTTCTTTAGGTAAACCACACTCGTGTAATTTTAATTCAGGCCCTACAACAATTACCGAACGGGCAGAATAATCAACACGCTTACCTAATAAGTTTTGACGGAAACGACCTTGTTTACCTTTTAATGAATCGGATAACGATTTTAAAGGACGGTTGCTATCGGTTTTTAC
>JANYEQ010000043.1 GCA_025363015.1 Bacteroidota bacterium | reverse complement strand
CAAAGATACATTTTGAAAGCAAATCACAACCCGATAACTGTAGTAGCCGAAGCCAAGGCGGTTTTTATCAATAAGTCAAAGATACATTTTGAAAGCAAATCACAACTGAATTGACAACTTCTACTACGGTAGTGTAGTTTTTATCAATAAGTCAAAGATACATTTTGAAAGCAAATCACAACTCATCAGAACCACTTAATACATCTCTAATAGTTTTTATCAATAAGTCAAAGATACATTTTGAAAGCAAATCACAACTTTAAGGATTTAGTTAGCACCGTAACGGGTGTTTTTATCAATAAGTCAAAGATACATTTTGAAAGCAAATCACAACATTTTAGGGTCGGTAAATTTACCGATCCGGGTTTTTATCAATAAGTCAAAGATACATTTTGAAAGCAAATCACAACTTGTTTTAATTTCCACATGTTACACTCACAGTTTTTATCAATAAGTCAAAGATACATTTTGAAAGCAAATCACAACTTTTTGGATCAGATTGTAATTTTAAAAGTGGTTTTTATCAATAAGTCAAAGATACATTTTGAAAGCAAATCACAACCCTTGCGTGTCAAGTATTTTAACGTGCAAAGTTTTTATCAATAAGTCAAAGATACATTTTGAAAGCAAATCACAACTGTTATTGCTTATGTAATTGATAAAAAAAAGTTGTAAAAGGTATTAGTGATAAAAACCTTCATTAGTAGGTAAAAGTTATAACTTAATGATAGTTTTTTAATCCTAATAAGCTATAAATATAAGTACTTTATTTAAGTATATGCAATATAACTATTTTTAGTATTAAGTACTATTTCTTAATTATTTTATAGAAGTAATGTATTTTATAAAAAATAGTCAAAAGAAATTAAATTTGTTCGAACGCATTAAGCTGAATTTTATTATTTAAAAATTTAAACAGAATGTATTATCTTTAAATAAAATTAAAAATTAATGGGGCGTATTTTAGCAATTGATTATGGGAGTAAACGTGTGGGTATAGCCGTTACCGATAATTTACGCATAATAGCAAGTGCTTTAACTACTATACATAGTAAAGATGTAATTACTTTTTTAGAAACGTATTTTAAAGCCGAAACGGTAGATATTATTGTAGTAGGCGAACCTAAAACTTTACAAAATAATAAAAGTGATAGCGCTCGATTTATTGACCCCTTTGTAGTTCATTTACAAAAAAAATTTCCTGATAAAATAATACAGCGTTATGATGAACGTTTTACAAGTACCATTGCCCATCAAACAATGCTTTTAGGTGGCTTAAAAAAGAAAGATAGACAAAATAAAAAAACGGTGGATTTAATTAGCGCTACTATTATTTTACAAGATTACATGACCTATGTTTTAAGGTAGTATTTAGTTATGCTATGTGCCAATGCAGTTTAATTTTTTTAATTACAAAGTGGTAGAGCTTATTTTAATTAAAAATTACATCAAAAATAGTACCAGTAGGTGTATTGTTTTTTACAACAATGCTGCCATTATGTTTTTGTACTAAATAACTTACTATATACAAACCTAAACCAGTGCCTTTTGTTGTTCGGGTTTCTTCGTTACCTGCACGGTAAAATTTTTCAAATATTTTTTTCTTATCCGTATTTAATATGCCGCAGCCATTATCGCTTATACTTAGTACAATGCTTTGGTTTATTTTGTTTAGTGTTACACTAATGTTTTTTGTATTAAACGAATATTTTAAAGCATTATCTATTAAATTAATGATAATAGATGGAAAGGTGGTAACATCAATTGGTAAAAACAATTCTTTTTCAAGGTTTAATATAATTTCATTTTGTTGTAATTGGTGGGCGTAGTAACTATTTACTATGGTTTTTATTAATTGGCTAATGTTTTGGTTTTGTTTTTTTAAAGTAAATTCGCCTAAATCTAATTGGCTAGCTAATAAAACATTATCTATTAAAGCGTTTAATCGTTCTGTTTCTATTAAAGCGTTACTAATTAATTGCGCTTGTGTATCCTCATTTAGTTTATGTTTTTGTAAGGTTTGTAACTGCAATTTGGTTGCGGCAATGGGTGTTTTAAGTTCGTGGGTAATGCTTAAAAAAAAATTTTTTTGCTGGTTGGTTAGTTCTAACTCTTTTGAGTGGGCTTGTTTTATTTTATAAATACCAAATAGTAAAAGTAGTAAAAAAACAGTGCCTTCGCCCACAATCATTAGGGTTTGGCTTTTCTTTTTTTTGTGTAGTTTTTCTACTTCTGTTTTTATAAAATTAGAGTTGGTACTTGATAACTCGGTAAGTTTTTGCTTTTCGGCTATAATTTGCCCTGTTTGTTTTACCAGTAAAATTTCCCACCACAAAAATTGTAAAATAATATAACCAAATAAAATACCTAATATTAATATGGAACGCGATTTGGTTTTCACAAAAAATGAATGTTTAATTTAAGCGTATTTTTTATTTAATTTTTTTAGCTAAACTAAAAAATAAGCCTTGCCCAGTACTGTATTTAGGTAAAATAAATCCTTGTAAACTATTACTACCTATTCGTATGCACCACTTAGGCGTATTATACATAATGGATGCCCCCACGTTTAAACGCACATAACCGCCATAGCCTGCATGAAAGCCAAATGTTAGCATTTTGTATTTGTATTCAGGCTCAATAAATACGTAGGGTTTATAATTTGCGTTAAATATATACCTAAAGCCAAACGAGGTACTAAATGGGTGGCTCCAAATAATTTTATTTATAATTACTAAATTGGTTGGTATGTTTACATTAAAATTTTCTTTACGGGCATTTGCCAATTTTTTAAAGGCGCTATCGCTATTTATACGGTTTAAGGTACTATCTTTTAAATCAAAAATATTTTTAATATTATATCCATTAAATCGCAAGGTACTATCGCTACTGTATTGTACGCTATTATTGCGCCAATGTATAAAGCCAATATTATTAGCATTAACGGTTAATATACTCAGTTTACCTAATTTGCTTTTGTAAGGGGTTTCAAAAAAAATATCGGCACTAGCGCCCACACCATTAAAGGTAGTAAGGTTTTTATTATTGGTATCGCTTACAGCTAAGTTAAAGTTAGAGTTAAATTGCAATTCGCTTCCATCGCTTGAGGTAAATAAACTTGAATTTTTATTGGTTTTTAAATAAAATAATTGTTCACCTTTAATAAAGGATAGCGAAACGCCTATTTTTGCAACAGAATCTACACTATGCATAATAGCGCCTATTTTAACTTCTTGAAAACGTAAAGCGTTTACATTGCAATAGGCTAAATTAGCAGTAGAACCTGCATACATTTTATTACCATAAAACATGAGGTTAAAAAAATCGCGGGTATAAGTAGCATTTAATACTTGTTGATTTTTTAAACCAAATAAAAAATCAAATTTTTTATTACCCTTTATAAATGCGCTAACATCATAATTTAAATTTAATCCAAAATTATTACTCGCTCTTAATAGTTTGGAGGATTGGGCTTTATCGGCACTATCTATATGTCCACCAAAAATAAATTTATTTATTAAAGCGCTGTTAATGCCATTACTACCTACATCTGCATCTAAATTTACTGAAACGCTTCGACCAATATTAGCATAATTTATAAACTCGGTATTGTATTGCGATTTTATTGATGAATAATAAAATACAAAAAAACAAAGTAATATTTTAATATTAGTATTCATTAGCCTGTTTTTGCATTATAGTTTAACTCAGCAACAATATTAATATCAAAACTATAGTTTTCGAATATTTTAATATTTGGTGGGTTGGGTGGCATTCTAAAATACGTAATTATTTTTAGCGATTTTGTTTTTCGTAAATTTTCTATTTTTGTTTTGGTAAAAGGTACTTTTAATTTAGTAAAGGTAGGTAGGGTAACAATGTTTTGAGCATCGGTAACACCTTTTAAAAGCGTATTATTTGTTGGGGTAAATAACGAATCTATTACTTGTTTGTTTTCATCTAACATATAAGCCTGCAACTCTGCATTAAATGGGTAACCGTTAGAAGCCGATAAAATAAAATCACCAAAATTAACTCTGTCTAATTGTTTTACGTTTGTAAAATCAACAGCGGTGTTTGATGTTAATTTAAAATAATTAGCATTAAAGCGCATAGGGATATTAATATCTGCTGTTACATTTAAACCTGTGTTATAAAAGGCAAAATCGTTAAAGCCAGAAAGATTACCAAGCGGATTTACAACAATACTTCCTTGATAGCTGAGTTTATTTGGTAAATTAGATAAAAATGGTGCAATATTACTATTGGCAGTTGTTAAGGATACACTTTTTACGCTTTGATAAATTGTAGAGCCAATTTTACTAGCGCGGTTTATATTTATGTTGGATAGGGCACTTGTTGTTAATGGAACAATAGTTGTATTATTTATAGATTTAATATTAACTAAATTGCCCGTAAACTCGGCACCAAATTGATTTAAAATATTAAAATTAAAGGTGGCGCTGTTTAATGAAAATCCGTTTGCATCAAAATTTTTAATAAGGTCTAGGCGAACGGTATCTAATTTTAAAGCAACGGTTTGTTGGCCAAAATAGCCTTCTATATAATTGGGTACAATTTTGCTATAAGTTAATTCAATTTTTGCACCTTGCCCGCTATTTGCCGTTACCGAATTTGAATTAGCATTTAACGAAACGGTGTACGCTTGAGCAATAGTATTATACACCGTGCCCGATAAGCCACGCATATTTAGGCTGTAGCCATCTAAATTATAGCTTTTTATTAGTGAGTTTTGCCCTGGTGGAATAGTTTCTATCACTGTAAAGGGTTGCCCATTTTTAGTAGCACTTGTTATTACGTATTTTAAGTCTAAAGGTTCGGCTACGGTATTGCTAAACTTTACAGTTAAAATGCCAGTTCGCACATCTACTTTTTTTAGTGCTACACCGTTACCAATGTTAAAGTTTAATTCGCTTGGTGGTAAAGCATTAAACTGTTGGCCTGGTGATAGAGCAATAGGAAACAATGTAACAAACACATTTGTAATAGTTGTATCGGGCAATCTAATAAGTGAATCTAATTTAATGGCTGTAATGGTGCGTGTTACACTCAAATTTAATAAGCCAGTATTATCGGTTTTAAAAATGCTATCGCCAATAAAATTTTTAATGTTAAGCTGGCTATTTACAACAGGAAATATTAAATCTACATCCCAGTTTGTACTATTATTTTTACGACAGTGTAAAAACAATAAAAGAGGTGTAAGTAAAAGTAATTTTTTTAAAATAGACATTATACAAATATAAATAATTTACGAGTTACTTTGGTGGATAGTTTGTTTAAACATGCACTTGGTACTATTTATTTTTAAACGCATGTATTGCATTTACTGTAAAATCGCTTAAAACCAGTGTACCACTCATGCCTGCACGTTCTAGTAAAAGGGTATCCCAGTTTTCGGTACCTTGCCACATTATACTTTTTAGCATTGCCATGGCTTGTGGGTTGCTAGTGGCAAGTGTAGTAGCTAATTCATAAATAGCAATATCCATATCGGCAGTACTTTCAAATAGTTGGTTATACAAACCTTTTTGGTTGCCCCATTCGGCTGTGCGCCATTGAGTAGCGTTTATGGTTAATTCGCAAAAGGCCGCTTTACCAATTTTACGTTCAACAGCTGGGCCAACAACAAAAGGGCCAATACCTACGGCTAACTCGCTTAATTTGCAGGAGGCGGTGTTTAATGCAAAACAATAATCGGCACTACTCGCAATGCCCACGCCACCACCAACGGCTTTACCTTGCACGCGTGCAATAATAAACTTTGGTGCTTTGCGCATGGCATTTATAACGGCTGCAAAGCCCGAAAAGAAATGTCTACCAGTTTCTAAATCTTTAATCGCAATCAGTTCATCAAAACTTGCGCCTGCACAAAACGCTTTTTCGCCCTGACTTTGTAAAATAATTACCTTAACGCTGTCATCATTTCCTAATGTTTGTATTTCGTTTGCTAAATTACGCAGCTGAGTGCCTGGCATGCTATTACTTTGTGGATGAAAAAAAGTAATGGTTCCTATTCCGTTTTTTATATTTGATGTTACAAAGGCTTCTGTCATAAACTATTTTTGTAGACAAATATAAATAATAAAATAGAATGTATTTTTTTTGGCTTATTTATTTTAGATGTTTTAAATCATCCAAATCTTTATGCCTTCCGCTACTTTTTTTATTTAGAAGTAAATCTTTATAGCTAATAAAATTAACGGTTATACTGTTTATTTTAAATCAATTTTATATATTATTGTCTTAAAAATTCAATGGTTTTCTAACGTTGTAGTGGTATTTTTTAAAACCTAAATAAATAGTCGGTTTTTTGGTTATGAAATTCAACAATATTAACAACCTTTTCCACAACAAAATATAGTAAACTAATTTAAATAAGCCTTACTTAGGTTTAATAAAATCTTTTAATACTAAATAGAGTGATGAGCCTATGCCTACTAAAGAAAGTATAATTGTAAATACAGGAATGGTGTTTTTGTAATACGTATCTAATTTATTGCCTCCCCAAGCCGAAAGACCAATAATTACACCCATTTGTAGGGCTAAATTACTGTATTTTAAAAGTAAATTAGGCGGTTTTTGAGGCATTAAATTCTGATGAATGAGCATTTATGTTTTTTACTTTTGCACCCATATTACAGGAACCAGTAAATACGGCGCCAGGCTCAATGGCTAATTTGCCAGTTATAATATCGCCACTAATTTTAGATGTGTTTTTTAATAGTAGCATTTCTTTAATATTTACCGAGCCTTTAATTTCGCCACTTACATCGGCATTTGCACTGGTTATATTGCCTTCAATTACGCCATTTGCACCTAATACAAATTTACCAGTAGTAATTAAATTACCTATTAAATGGCCATCAATACGCACATCGCCGTTTGAGTGAATATCGCCCACAATTTTTGTACCACTGCCTATTAAATTTACCGAACCGCCGTTGGAATTTTGATTTTTATTGGATGAATTTATACCTAACATATTTTATATTTTTTATATAATGGCTTCGATTACGCTTAGCCTAAATTAATTAAAGACTGCAATTTTTTAGCCAATTAAAGATAATATTTTTTATTGTTTTATGTTTAAATTTTTAAAATTATCATTATAAAATAATTTATAACTATCTATGTTTTTCTTTTTATATAAAAAGGGTAAGTTGCTTGCTAATATTGGATAAACATCAATCATTTCGCGTTTTACATCACCTTTAAATACGTCAGTATCTTTATTTAGGTTATTGTAATAGGCCATTATTTCGTTAGCGTTACTAAAGGTTTTAAGTAATACTAATTGTTTGGCAACACCAAATAAATTACTGGTTAGGTTAAATTGTTTAGAGCTGTAATACTTTGTAGAAAAAGCATCTAAATTTGATTTAAAGCTATCTACTATTTTTGGGTCGTCGGGTAATACGGCAATTAAAAAATGTTCAGCATCAAAGTTTACTAAAAAGGTATCTAATTGCGCTTTACCAGCTTGATTAGGTTTATACAAATCTGGATTTTTTTGTTTTTTTATGGCTAATAAAATATCGTTAGCTAAGGGGGTAACTTCGGCTTTTGGGTACTTGGCTACTAATAATTTTAGGTTAAATTCTAACGAATCTACTCCTTTTAGTTTACCTAAACTTAAGGCTCTTATAAATTCAAATTTTGGAGTAAAAGCAGTATTACCAAATTTATTAATGCCTTGGTTAGCTTGGCTTATTGCTTGTGAATAATTATTTTCATCGTGAAAAGATGCGTAAACAGTATTGTAAAAAGTTTCAACCTCACTTAATTTTGAGTTAAGTTCTTGTGCGTAATTGGGGTTTTTTAAAAGTAATGCAAATTCGCTATCTGGAAATTCGTTAATTAATTTATCTTTATAGTAATTGGCTTTATCTTCTTTTTTTTCGGCTATGTTTATACGATACAAAACATAATAAGTATTTAATAAATATTTATTTTTAGGAAAGCGATTGTTTAATTCCTCAAACGAGGCCACTGCTTTTTTAGTATTATTTAATTCTTCTTTATATATAGAGCCCATAGCATAATAGGCTTCAACAATTTTGCCATTGCTTTTTGTTATTAACGAATCGTTTGTAGGTAAGTTTTTTTTATAATAGGCTCTGGTTTTTGAAGGAATTTTAGAGCCTGGTTTACCTTTTGTTGAGGCTATTTTAGAGCTATCTTTTTCTAACGGGCTTTCAATAGTGGCTGCTTTATTACTACGGCGCCAATTATCTTCATAATTTCGCGAACCCCATTTTTTTTGAAAATCGGCAACGCCAAAAGCTATGGTATTTGGGTTATAAAAATAAAATGATACGCCCTGGGCGGGATTTAAATCGGCACCACCTTTTTGTGGATTTGTACCTATTTGATTGGAGCTATTATCGCCAGCATTATTTTTTGTAACTTCTTTTTCTTTTTGTTTACGTTCTTCTTCTTTTTCTATAGCAACAATTAATTTATCAATGTAGGTATTAAGCTCGGTATCGCTCATTTTTGCAATACGTTGCAAACTATCTTCGTTTTTAATAATTGTAATTTGTGTTACCAAATCATTTAAAGTTTTTTTACGGGCTACAATACTTGTATAATCTTGATGATCTTTAGGTAAGGTAACAATGGTGCTATCGTAATAAGCGCCTGCAATTTGATAGTTAGTTAAATCAAAATTAATTTCGCCAATTTTTAAGTAGGCTAATGCTTTTTGTTTAGGGTTGCCAACGCTTGTTTGTACTGCTTTTTTGTAATAATAAAGGGCTTGTGTTTGGTTACGCTCTTTTTCTTCAATTTCGCCAAGGGTATAATAAATAACATCGTAATACTCGTTATTTTTAAACTCTTTACTCATTTTAAGTAATTCTTTTTTAGTTTTTTCGGAATTATTACGTTTTACATCTAATAAACGAGCCATTTTTATTTTGCTGTAAAATACTAAGTCGTAACTTGGTTTAAGTTGTATTGTTTTTTTATAATATTTTAAGGCGCGTTTATTTTCCTTTTGTTGTTCAAACAATTGGGCGATAATAAATGCGTAACGAGCCCTTTTACTGCGTTTAATACCCGTAATAGGATTGCTCATGCGAAGGGCTTCCATTAATTTTGTAGCAGCTTCGGTATTTTGCCCTCGGCGGGTGTAGTAATCAGCTTCTACTACTGGTAATTCTCTACGAACTGATTTGGGTAATTTTTTTTCGTTTTTTAATAAACTTAAAATTTGTTCAGATGCGCTTACGGCTCCAATTTCGTTATTGGTTTTTGCCATCCAAATCATAGCAGTATACTTATCTTTACTTTTGGTATAGGTGCGGGCAACGTATTCAAAGTTTTCTAAACCAGTAAAAAATTCGCGTTTGTAAAATGAAGATACGCCAATGTTTATCCAATTATTATCAATCCATTTACCTGCTGTGGGAGCTTCGTTACCTTTTTGATCTTTAATAGTGTGGCGCTGTATGCAAAACGACGATTTTTTGATGGCTTTATCAAATTCAGGAAAAGTTGATTTTGCTTTTTCACTAGTTGGATAGATGTAAACGGGTAAAATTTTATCAAAATTATCTTTGTTGGCTTTTTCTATTTTATATATACCTTCGTCAATGTTTAAGTTAGAGTAATAATAACCATTATAACGTGCTGTTATATTATGGTAATTTCGGCTCACAAAGGTATTGCGTTTGGTGCTACACGAAACCAAAATTAGGACTAAACCCAAAAAATATAAACCACGTTTAATTAACATTTAATACTTATAACGTAAAAAAGATAAATTTAGTATAAAAATTGTAAAAAAAAGCTTTAAAAACTCTTAAGAAATGTCAAATTGTACTAAATCAACAAATTCTTGTACTCTATTTTCTATATCTTTTGCAGAAAGACCTATTAAGCGCTCGGTTCCAAATTTTTCAACGGTAAAACTTGCCATAGCGCTTCCAAAAATAATGGCACGTTTCATATTTTCAAAGCTAATATCTTTAGTTTTTGCTAAATAACCAATAAAGCCACCAGCAAAGCTATCGCCAGCACCTGTTGGGTCAAACACTTCTTCTAAGGGAAGGGCAGGGGCAAAAAACACTTCATCTTTATTAAACAATAAAGCACCGTGTTCTCCTTTTTTAATGACTAATGTGGTAGGCCCCATAGCTAATATTTTTTGGGCTGCTTTTACTAAGCTATATTCGCCTGATAGTTGGCGAGCTTCGCTATCGTTAATGGTTAAAACATCAATCATGGCAATGGTTTTTTTAAGTTCGTCCATAGCTATGTCCATCCAAAAATTCATAGTATCTAATACTATTAGTTTTGGACGTTTGGTTAATTGAGTAATTACTTTTTGTTGTACCGCTGGTACTAAATTGCCAAGCATTAAAAAATCGGGTTGTTTGGCATCTTCGGGCACAATAGGGTCAAAATTTTCTAACACATTCAGTTGTGTGTCTAAGGTATCGCGGGTATTTAAATCGTTATGGTATTTACCGCTCCAAAAAAATGATTTTTCGCCTTTTTTGATTTGCAAACCATTTAATTTAACACCAGTACTTTTTAAAGTGTTTAAAAACGTTTGTGGGAAATCATCGCCCACTACAGATACTAATTCAATATCTTTATAAAAATAAGAAGCGGCTAAAGATATGTAAGAGGCTGCTCCGCCAACAATTTTATCGGTTTTACCGAAAGGGGTTTCAATAGCATCAAAGGCAACTGTACCAACAATTAATAAGCTCATAGTAAATTATTTTTAATTTTTTGCGTAAAGATATTGTTTTATTCTAAAAAGTGTATTAAATTTGCCGTCCTAATCAGAAAAACATTCCTTCTTAGCTCAGCTGGTTAGAGCACATGACTGTTAATCATGGGGTCCCTGGTTCGAGCCCAGGAGAGGGAGCTTAAGAAGCCTACCATTTTGGTAGGCTTTTTTTGTTTAATTTTACATTTAATTTTTTATGAAGATTTTTAAAATAATAATAGCCGCCTTACTTTCGGTAGCATTAGGTTTAATTTTTATTTACAGCGGCTACACCAAATTAGACCCCGTAATTGAAACCTTTGAATTTACTTTTGTAGATATTGGCATTGCCAATTGGTATACTGCGCCTTTATTAGCAAGAAGTTTAATAGGTTTAGAGTTTTTTATTGGTATTTTATTAATAGCAAATTATAATTTAAAAAAGTTTACACTTCCTTTAATGGGGGCTTTGTTACTGTTTTTTATTATTTATTTGCTCATACAAATTAAAGTGAGCGGTAATAACGGTAATTGTGGTTGTTTTGGCGAACATATAAAAATGACCCCAAAAGAAGCTATTTACAAAAACATAATAATGATAGCCATTGGCGCCATTATTTATTTTTTATTTGAGGGTTGGAAATTAAAGGCAAATAAATTTTGGTTAAGTTTTACTTTAGTAACAGCTATTTTAGTGCCCTTTATATTTAACCCTGTTGATTATAAATATACATCTAATAATTTAGATGAAAAAGTAAATTACCCACTCGAGTTAAATTTATTATATCAGCCCGAAGATACTGCTAAAGTAGAAGTGCCAAATGTAGAATTGAGAAAAGGTAAACACATCATTGCCTTTATGAGTTTAACCTGCGCGCATTGCCGCATAGCCAGTAAAAAATTTAGATTAATTAAAAAAAATAGCCCTTTATTGCCAATTTATTTTGTGTTAAATGGCGAAAAGAAAAATTATAAAGCCTATATAGACGATACCAAAGCAGATAATATACCCAATAGTTTTTGCTTGGGTAAATCGTTTATACAATTGGCTTCGGCGCAATTACCCCGAATTTATTATTTAGATAATGGCATAGTAGTAAAAAAAGTAGATTACTACGAACTTAACCAGTACGCTATTGAAGAATGGGTAAATAAAGGAAAGCTAAATTAATAACGTTTCCATGAGTTTTTTCCATTTCATTAATTCTATAAATTTATTTTAATTGTTTAAATTTGAAAGTCGTTATTAATGCCAATAAATACTAGCTTTATTTACCATCTTCTAAAAATTCGCCCATATTGCCAAACATTATTTTGTATTTATTACTTCTTAATTAAAATAATGTTTTAAATATTTACCTTCACTTACAATTCTTTATTAATAGCCAAAAAACATCTTTTTTTGTTCTATTTTATACGTGTAAAAACTGTATATTAGAAAAATATTTTTATAGTACTATGATAGAAACAATTCTTTACCAAACTAAACATAAAATACGTATTGTAACCGCTGCCGCTTTATTTGATGGGCACGATGCGGCTATTAACATTATGCGCCGCGTGATGCAGAGTACTGGGGCTGAAATTATTCATTTAGGACACGATAGGAGTGTGCAAGAAATTGTGGATTGCGCCATTCAAGAAGATGCCAATGCCATTGCTATTACCAGTTATCAGGGTGGACACATAGAATACTTTAAATACATGTACGATCTTTTAAAAGAACGCGGCTGTGGTCATATAAAAATATTTGGTGGAGGCGGTGGCACTATTTTACCTTCGGAAATTGACGATTTACATAAGTATGGAATAACACGCATTTATCACCCTGATGATGGACGAACTCTCGGTTTACAAGGAATGATTAACGATGTGTTAAAACAAAGTGATTATGCCACAGGAGCAAATTTAAATGGAGAAGTAACACATCTAGCGGCGAAAGATCATAAGTCGATTGCAAAATTAATTTCGGCTGCAGAAAATTTTAACGAACAAAATAAAGTTGTATTTACCAAAATAGCGGACGAGGCAAAAAAATCTAAAACGCCTGTAATTGGTATTACCGGAACAGGTGGGGCAGGTAAATCAAGTTTAGTAGATGAATTGGTTCGCCGTTTTTTAATTGATTTCCCCGAAAAACAAATTGGTATTGTGTCTGTTGACCCCAGTAAACGCAAAACGGGCGGTGCTTTGTTGGGCGATAGAATTCGTATGAACTCTATAAAAAATCCAAGAGTTTATATGCGTTCGTTGGCAACTCGCCAAAGTAATTTAGCCTTAAGTAAATATGTGCAAGATGCAATAAACATACTAAAAGTAGCAGGTTTTGATTTAGTAATTATAGAAACTGCTGGAATAGGGCAGAGCGATACCGAAATTATTGAACATAGCAATATGAGTTTGTACATTATGACACCCGAATTTGGTGCCGCTACGCAACTCGAAAAAATTGATATGTTAGAGTTTGCCGATATTGTAGCCATTAATAAATTTGATAAACGTGGCGCCTTAGATGCAATTCGCGATGTAAAAAAACAATACAAACGCAATCATAATTTGTGGGATGCAAAAGACGAAGAATTGCCTGTATATGGCACTATTGCTTCGCAATTTAACGACCCCGGAACAAATCGTTTGTACAAAGCCTTGATGGATAAATTAGTTGAAAAAACGGGCACTGATTTAAAATCTACTTTTAAAATTACAGATGAAATGAGCGAGAAGATTTACATCATTCCGCCAAATCGTACACGCTATTTAAGCGAGATTTCAGAAAATTCGCGCAACTATGATAAATGGACAAACGCTCAAAGCGATATTGCCATTCAATTACAAAGTATTCGTAACACAATTGCAACGCTCAAAAATTCTAAAATGGAAGATAAAGATCGGGTGATTAAAAGTTTGGAAGAACAATCAGAAATTATTCGTCTAGATCTAGATCCTCGCAATTTAAAAACATTAGAAACCTTTGAGGATAAGAAAAAACAATATCAAAACGAATATTATATTTTTAAAGTTCGCGATAAGGAAATAAAAATTAAAACACACTACGAAAGTTTATCGCATTCTCAAATTCCAAAAGTATCGGTACCAAAATATTCAGGTTGGGGCGATATTTTAAAATGGACTTTGCGCGAAAACTTTCCTGGCGAATTTCCTTACACATCAGGTATTTATCCTTTTAAACGTGAGGGCGAAGACCCAACACGTATGTTTGCTGGCGAAGGCGGACCAGAAAGAACCAATAAACGTTTTCACTATGTGAGTAAAGGATTACCAGCCGCGCGTTTAAGTACAGCCTTTGATAGTGTAACGCTTTATGGAAATGATCCTGATCACCGTCCGGATATTTATGGTAAAGTGGGGAATAGTGGTGTAAGTGTGTGTTGTTTAGATGATGCAAAAAAATTGTATAGTGGTTTTAATTTAGCCGATCCAAAAACGTCGGTATCTATGACCATTAATGGGCCAGCTGCTACCATTGCAGCATTTTTTATGAACGCTGCTATTGACCAACAATGCGAGTTGTACATTAAAGAAAATAAATTAGAAAAAGAAGTTGAGAAAAAAATTGCAGACATTTATAAAGTCAAAGGAACAAAACGTCCGAAATATAATTTAGATGAATTACCCGAAGGCAATAATGGTTTAGGTTTAATGTTATTGGGTGTTACTGGTGATATGGTATTACCTAAAGATGTATACGAAAAAATAAAAACAACCACCTTATCGCAAGTTCGCGGAACTGTGCAAGCAGATATTTTAAAAGAAGACCAAGCACAAAATACTTGTATTTTTAGTACAGAATTTAGTTTGCGTGTAATGGGCGACGTGCAGCAATATTTTATTGATAAAAACGTACGTAATTTTTATTCGGTAAGTATTAGCGGTTACCATATTGCCGAAGCCGGTGCTAATCCTATTTCGCAATTGGCATTTACCTTATCAAACGGATTTACTTTTGTAGAATATTATTTGAGTAGAGGAATGAAGATAGATGATTTTGCTCCAAATTTATCTTTCTTTTTTAGTAACGGTATCGATCCTGAATATTCTGTAATTGGTAGGGTAAGCCGCAGAATATGGGCTAAGGCCATGAAGCAAAAATATGGTGGAAACGAAAGAAGCCAGATGTTAAAATATCATATTCAAACAAGTGGAAGAAGTTTACACGCACAAGAAATTGATTTTAACGATATAAGAACAACATTGCAAGCGCTTTATGCCATTTATGATAATTGTAATTCGTTACACACCAATGCCTATGACGAAGCCATTACCACGCCTACAGAAGAATCTGTTAGAAGAGCAATGGCTATTCAGTTAATTATTAATCGCGAATTAGGATTGGCTAAAAATGAAAACCCATTACAGGGCGCATTTATCATTGAAGAATTAACAGATTTGGTTGAGGAAGCTGTATTAACTGAATTTGACCGTATTACAGAACGTGGCGGTGTGTTAGGTGCCATGGAAACCATGTACCAACGTAGTAAAATACAAGAAGAAAGTTTGTATTACGAAACCTTAAAACACAATGGCGAATATCCGCTAATAGGTGTAAATACATTTTTAAGTTCAAAGGGTAGTCCAACTGTGTTACCACGCGAAGTAATTCGTAGTACTTCTGAAGAAAAGGAAGACCAAATTAACACTCGAAATCATTTGTGGGAAACTCATAAAGATAAATCTCCAGCAATTTTAAAAGAATTGCAACGTGCCGCTATACAAAACGAAAATTTATTTAACGGTTTAATGGAAGCTGTTAAGTATTGTAGTTTAGGACAAATAACCAACGCGCTATTTGAGGTAGGAGGGCAGTATAGAAGGAATATGTAAGTTAGTTGCAATTCATAGACAAGATGATAAATAAGATAGTTTTTAGGCTTTTCTTAGTGTTATGTTTTGGTAATTGTTCAAATAATAATTACGACAACATACACCTTCAAAACTTCGGTATTATAATTGTTAATAGTGCTAGACATGGCCAACTTAACTATTTTAATATATCGACTACATTTTCAAATGACACATTAATTCCTGTTCATTTAAAAATATCTTTTTTAAAACAATACGTTCACAACAATAAGAAGTTTAGAATTATTCTTCTTCCTGAATCAATGACTGTTGAAAAACTTCGTAACAACGGCACTTTTATTCAAAACTTCTTACAGTCAGACTATTCAAATACCCTTAATAAAATTATTAAACCAAAAGAAAATTACACTGTAAACATTGCTTTTATAAATGACAATAATTCTAACGTTATCCCAGGACAATTAGCATTAATTTCAAAATTACATAAATTCAACTTTGGGTCAATTCCCGACAGCTTAATAAAACAAGACGGAAGGAAAAATGATTCTCTTAATATTTCATTAGGTTTAAATTTTTCAGTATTAACTGACTCCGTTTATGGCTTTAAACTAATTCCGTGTGGGACAATTTACTATTCTAATTAATTTGCACAGCAGCTAACAACAAGCAAGCACAAGCGGCGAGGAAGGGCTTCGGCTAAATTAATGCCTACTTGCCTTCGGCTTCGCAGGCAGTTATTTAATTTGCCCCCGATTAAAAAATAGTTGTCTTTGTTATAAATAGTATGCTAGTAGACAAAAATTCGGTTTCAAAAGGCCACATTTGCTTGCAAACCTTTACAGTACCATTATTATAAAGAATTAATCATTTAAAAACAATTATAAAAAATACTAATTAAATTTTTTCGAGCTCAATAGTACAAAACAAACCAATGTGTTTATTTAGTGGTGCTATTAACCACTCAATACCTTTAACAAAGCCATACATAAAATAAGGTAGCATAGCACTACGCGATACACCACCACTAATAACATACATTAAGGGACTGTGGTATTTTACGGAATTTATTTTTAAGGCCTTAAATTGGGTTTTAAACAAATTTAAATCGCGTTCAAAATAAATATAAGGCAAGGCTTGGTTGCTGTTAGATAAGGGATTGCCAGCTTCTATTTCTCGACCACCTTTTTCATCAAAAGGTTCGTGATGAAAGCGTTTGTATATAAACCTTCCTAAAGCGCTATTTGCAGGCTCAATCATTATAACTTTACCACCTTTTACCAAGGTGCGTTCGGCTTCTTTTAAAAATAAATAGGGCTTGGGTATGTGATGAAAAACATTTAACATGACGATACTCGCCAATTCATTTTCGTTAAATGGCATTTCTTCGGCACTAAACACTTTATCAACGTTTGGTAAATTTAAAATATCGCTGGTTACCACTTCGGCATAAACATCTTTATAAAAGCCCCCTCCTGAACCAATTTCTAAATGTTTGCCATTTTTTATATGTGTAGTTTTTAGTATAAAAACGTTATACCAATCATGATACAAACGTTTTAAAAAAGGTTTTTGTAAAATAATATCTCTGTGCGCCAAGGTTGTTTTTGGGTCATCTAAATCAAAAGCAATTTTATATTTTTTAAACATAGTATTATAAATAAACCACCCCGCTAATTAGCAGGGTGGTTGTAAGTTTATTAAATTTTTAATAGTTTTTAATAAATCAAAAACTATTCTACAATTAATTTTTTAGTGCTATGCGCTGTACCTTGTTTTACAGTAACAAAATAAATGCCGCTATTTAAATGCTCAATGTTAATTGAAGTTTGTTGGCTAGTGGCATTTGTTTGGCTTACAATTTGCCCTAAAGCATTTGTAATTTCTATTTTTGTATTAAGCCCACTTAAAATATCTACACTAATGGTAAACATATCTTTAGCAGGGTTTGGCATAATATTAAAATTAGAAACTAAATTTATATTTTCTTTAATATTTACTGGCGCCAAGCTACAGGCTACTGTTGGTGTAATTAAACTATTTGTAAACGTTAATTTAGCAGCACTAAAATAATGTACGTTGTTTGTTAATTGCGAGTAGGGGTTGCTATTACAAACTGTAATAGGTGTAGTTAAGTTTACAACTCCAGCTGTAACCGTTGCTGAACTTGATTTTGGAGAGGTATAATGCAACATAGCTCTATTACTAACATTTGGGTTTACTATACCATTACCAGCAATTGGTTTTGTTACATTTATTTCAGTAGTATAAAGTTGGCTTGTAGATACGTTTAGTAAACGTGCTTTTACGTTTGGTAAGGTATTCCATTTTTTTGCAAGGTTAGTTACGTTAGTATCCGATTCTGCCCAAGTGTAAACAATATATTGTCCATCAGGTGTGCGGCTTAATTGAATACGACTATCAGAAGTAATTTTACCTGCATTGTCATCCCAAGGGTTATCAGTAAATCCTGGTCCACCGGCTACACTGCTTGGAGCTTCGCTACTTAACGAATCAATCGTATAATATGTCCATGGATTAGTACCATCGGTAATAAAATCGTAT
This sequence comes from Bacteroidota bacterium, assembly GCA_025363015.1. GTDB lineage: Bacteria > Bacteroidota > Bacteroidia > B-17B0 > Aurantibacillaceae > Aurantibacillus. The sequence continues at coordinate 6,812 of JANYEQ010000043.1, read as the reverse complement.
AAATAAGGGCGTTTTCCTGGAGAGTGATTCCAAGTATAATTTTCGGTGCCATGCCCAGTAACCGAACCTAACGAATCTAATTTAGGACTATCTGTACTTGCTATGGTAGTGGCAATGTGTAATTTATTATTTGCATCAACTATACAATCAACACCCTCGTTAACATTAAAAAACGGAATACGTAAAAATGGATTGCTGTTTACGGGGTCTAAATGGCCCATTAAACACTGAAAGCTAGCACTATTAAAATCAATAGCATTAATTAACGACCATGTTGCGCCACTGTTTGTGCTTTTATACACAATGGGTTGCCAGCCAGTGTTAGAGTTTGTTTGCCCAGTACGGCTACCAATAAATACAACATAACCAACGGTTCCTGCTTCATTCCAAGCTTGGTATAAATCGGTACTCATTTGTTTTTCTAAACTTGTGGGTTGAACTACAACTGGTGGTATAAATGAGTCAGTGGTCCAAATAAATACGCCAGCATTAAATACGCCTTTTACTAATTGCGCACCTCTAATGCTTGTTTGCGATAGATTTACATCGTTATCTATTTGTGCTAGTGAGCGTATAATACCATCATCGGTACTTGTAAAACCAAATTGCGCAAAATCTTGCTTGCCTTGGTTGGCTGCGTATGTGGCCGAGCTGTTTGAAAAAAGTTGCATTGCGTTTGGCACTGCACTTGCTGTACTATTGTATAATGTTGAACCTGGGGTAGCTAATTGCTTGCTAGCATACCAGCTCCCTGTCCAGTTTCCAGAGGCAATTGAAGGCCCCGAACCTACCACATAAGCATTAGCAATATTTGTATTACCCACTGGGTTGTAAACAGCACCTTGTGGGTAACGGCCTGGGTTAGTAGCATCGCTATAAATACAGGTACTATCCCAACTTGTTCCCCAATTGTTAGAAATCATAGCTACTATTACCCCCGAATTATCGGCAGGGCTACCCACATAAGTAGCACTTTTACGTTGTATAAACGACACGGTATTTATATTATCATTATACTGCAAAGGCTTTGCTGCGTTTGATAATAAACCATATACATTGCCCGAACCCGAAAAGGCATTGAAAATTAATGTAGTAGAGTTTACTGCGTTTAATTTTAAATCTGTTGTGGGAGTTTTAGGTAATACAAAAGGAGAATTACCTTCTTTAAAAGCGACATTGTTTTTTTGCATTAAACGTTGTTGCATATTAATAACGCTTGTTTTAGCTTCTGTTTGCGCATTAATGCCAATGATTGTAGCTAATTGAGCAGCTACCAAAAGTGTAATTTTTTTATTCATAATTATTTGATTTAAGGATGTATTTTAAAATAGAAAGGTAGTAAATTATTTAAACCAATTCTAATAAAGATTTAAAAAAATTAAAACTATTTTAAAGTAAAATTTAAACGAAATAACTATAAAACTAAATCTTTACTCAGTTTTTAATAATTTAATATCGGTAATTAATTTGTTTACTTGTACTTTATCAGTACCATCATAAAAGCCTCTAATTCGGCCTTTTGTATCTATTAACAAAAACAATTCGCTGTGTAAAAAACCTTCAGCGCTTCCATCTTCTTCTAACGCATTAACTAAATAACTTGTTTTGGCTAAATCGTAAATTTGTTTTTTATTGCCAGTTAAAAAATGCCATTTATTTTTTTTAGCACCATATCTTATTCCGTAGCCATTTAGTACTTCAACAGTATCATGTAGTGGGTTTACACTGTGCGAGAGAATTAACAGAGAATCATCATTTAAAAACGCTTTTTGAACCTCTATTAAATTAGTACTCATTTGTGGGCAAATACTTTGGCAGGTTGCAAAAAAGAAATCGGCTACATATATTTTACTTTTTACCGTTTGGTTTGATACAGTTTCGTTAAATTGATTTTTAAAACTAAAATCAGCAATGGTATGATAAATAGTATCGGTATTACTTAATTTTTTTTCGCCAAAAATGGGTAATACTTGTTTATTTGTAGCATTTTTACAACTAAAACTAATTAATAATATAAGTAAGCTAACAAACCTGATTGGCTTCATCAAAAAATTTGCATAGTAACCTATCCGTTTTTTTTTAGCTATTTGATTTAATTGTATTTTCATCTATTAATTTTTGTTTGGCTTCTTTTAATCGTAAGTGTTTGTATTCATCAATTAAGCGTTTTAATTCTGCTACAAAACGCCCATCGTAATAGCCTCTAATATTACGGTTTTCGTCCACCAACACAAAAAAACTTTTATCAATATAAATTGGTTTTTGGTTAAAATAAGTAGCGTTTAAACTATCAAAACTTACTTTTGGCCAGGCTAAAAATTGCACATTTTTATTATTGCAGAATCGTTGTAATGAATCATGTGTAGGTGTGTGTTTAGCTTCTAATTCGGTAACTAAAAAAACAGGTATATTGTTTATTTTATCTTTTTTGTAATTTAAATATTCCCATAAACCAACTAAACGGTAGCTATCATTAATGTAGCTTGTTTTAATAAACATGATAGCATAAATGGGAAACTCAGTGGTGCTAATTTGTATTTTAGAAATAATGGTGTCGTTTAAGTCTTTTTTTAAAAACTCATCAGTAACCTTATAAAAGGCTGTATCGCCTTTAGTAATTACTTTTTTTGGCCCATAAAAGGGTAATTTGTTGGAATTAATTGTACTACTCTCTAAAATTACCCACATAGTTGAGGGGATAATAATGATAAGAATGAGTAGCCATTTTTTGTTTTTCATTTATAATAGTCTTTAGTATTTATTGATGTTTGTGTTTAGTCTGCAATTAATTTTATGTATTAGCCTTTAAATTTCTAATTGTAAATTATATTGTGGTTTTAATAGCCAACTCATTTAACTGCTCTAAACTAATTTCGCTTGGGGCATCAATCATTACATCGCGTCCACTATTGTTTTTTGGGAAAGCAATAAAATCCCTAATGCTATCTGCTCCTCCAAATAAACTACATAATCTATCAAAACCAAAGGCTATGCCTCCGTGAGGCGGTGCACCATATTCAAAAGCATTCATTAAAAAGCCAAATTGTTTTTGAGCTTCCTCAGTGTCAAAGCCTAGTATTTTAAACATTTGTGCTTGCAGTTCTTTATTATGAATTCTAATACTTCCTCCACCAATTTCAACACCATTTATTACTAAGTCGTAGGCATTGGCTCTTACATTGCCAGGATTTGTTTTTAATAATTCAATATCTTCGGGCTTTGGAGAGGTAAAAGGATGATGTTTTGCATGCCAACGCCCTGCCAGAGAAGCCAATAGGTTTGGATCGCCTTCGTTCCATTCTAATAAAGGAAAATCAACTACCCATAGGCAACTAAATTTAGTTTTATCGCGCAAACCTAAACGGTTACCCATTTCTAAACGTAATTCGCTTGCGGCTTTACGTATTTTATCTTCGCTACCTGCCAGTACTAAAATTAAATCGCCTTTTTGAGCTTCACAAACCTGTGCCCAATTTTTTAAGTCGTCTTCGTTATAAAATTTATCTACACTACTTTTTAGTGTTCCGTCAGTATTTACACGGGCGTAAACTAAACCAGTTGCACCTATTTGTGGGCGTTTAACCCATTCTGTTAATTCATCTAATTGTTTACGGGTATAGTCTGCCGCACCTTTAGCGCAAATGGCAATAACGGTTTCCGCATCATCAAATACTTTAAAATTTTTACCAGAAGTTGTGGCTTTTAAATCTACCAACTTCATTTCAAACCTAATATCCGGCTTATCATTACCATAATATTTCATGGCGTTAGCATAAGTCATTCGAGGTATTTTGGGTATATCAATACCTTTTACAACTTTAAATAAATGTTTGGTTAAACCTTCAAACGTTTGTAAAATATCTTCTTGTTCTATAAAACTCATCTCGCAGTCTATTTGTGTAAATTCAGGCTGACGGTCGGCTCGCAAATCTTCATCTCTAAAGCATTTTACAATTTGATAGTATCTATCAAAGCCGCTTACCATTAATAGTTGTTTAAAGGTTTGTGGACTTTGTGGCAACGCATAAAACTGCCCAGCATTCATACGGCTTGGCACTACAAAATCGCGCGCACCTTCGGGGGTTGATTTTATAAGTACAGGCGTTTCTACTTCAATAAACTGTTGTTTATCTAAATAATTACGGGTTTCAATAGCCAAACGGTGGCGTAACTCTAAATTTTTTCTAACAACGTTACGGCGCAAATCTAAGTAGCGGTATTTCATACGTAATTCATCGCCACCATCTGTTTCATCTTCAATAGTAAAAGGTGGTGTAATAGATGTATTTAAAACTTCAATGTGTTGTAATTTAATTTCAATATCGCCTGTTTCAAGATTTTTATTTTTGCTCTCACGTTCAATAACAATACCAGTTACTTTTAGTACACATTCTCTAGCATAGCCTTCTTTATCGGATACACTATCTGAAATCATTAATTGCGTAATACCATATCTATCTCTTAAATCAATAAAGGTTAAGCCACCCATTAAACGAGTTTTTTGAACCCAACCACAAAGTGTAACGGTTTTATTAATATCGGCTATTCTTAGCTCACCACAAGTATGCGTTCGTAACATAATTAAAAAATTTGCCTAAAATTACTTAATTAAGTTAAGAGGTTGTTTAAAATTATCATATAATTTAAACAGCCTTTAAGAGCTTAATAAGAATTTAATACTTTTAATCGTTAGAAAATTTGTTTTCTAACGTTCGTCTTTAAACTTAATACCAAACGAGTAACAAAAATAATTGAAAGAAATTACAGACTTGACCTAATTTGTGATTAGGTTGGTCTTGAAATGGCGCCAAAAAAAACGTATAATAAAATACATCCACAAAACCTCTATGAACCCCTATGGGGCAGAACTATGGGAGTACAAAATGGTGTAAACGGGTGTGAAAATTGTTTTTTTGTGTTTACACAAAAATACTGTAATTCCTTTAAAATAAAGTAAAACAAAAAGCCCAGTAAAATTACTTTTACTGGGCTTACTGCTGTTAGCGGGCTCCTTGTTACAATGTTCAAACCCGAAAAAGCGTAAAAATCCTTCTAATCAGACTTCTACAAAGGAAGGAAAAAACTCGGTTCGGTTTACCGAGGACTTAATAAAAATGTATGAGTTTAATAAAAGTTACCGAAAGGAGATTATTCAAATCTTAGGGCTTCCCAAATAAGCCCCGGAATTTGGCAATAAAAAGGGCTGTGAAGCAGAGTTTGCCTCAAAGCCCTATATACCCTCGATTCCTTAAAATTCCGGCAACGTTTCAAGATTTAGGCTACGGCTAAAATCTGAGCCTTTTTTCGCATTGATTCCCCTTTTAGTTCTAAGCGATGGGACTGGTGAACAATCCTATCGAGAATTGCATCCGCCATTGTTTGGTCGCCAATAATCTCGAACCACTTATTTACCGGAACTTGAGATGTAACAATTATAGAACCCTTGCCGTGTCTGTCTTCAATTATTTCCATTAGCATGGCACGACCTTGTGCATCGAATGGTTGAATTCCAAAATCATCAAGTATTATTAAATTTTGGCGTTCAATTTTGGCGACCTCTTTTATATATGAGCCATCCGCTTTTGCAATTTTTAATTTGCCCATCAACTTTGCAGTATTGCAATAAAGAACTTTGAATCCTAAACTACAAGCCTGATGGCCGATTGCGGAAGCAATATAACTTTTACCAATTCCGGTACTTCCAGTAATTAGAATATTTTCATTTTTACCAATAAAAGAACAATCACCAAATCGGGTAATTTGATTTTTATCAATGTTGCGATCTGTTTGAAAATTTAATTCTTCCATCGAAGCCTTGTACCGAAACCGGGCATTTTTTAATTGCCGTTCTATTCCTCGGTTTCTTCTGTCATCCCATTCGGATTCAATAAGATTACCAATCATTTCATCTGAGGTGTAATTTTCAGTTTTGCCTGACTCAATGCTTGTTTTAAATGCTCTGAACATTCCGAAGAATTTCATCTTCTTCATTTTTTCTAACGTTTCGTTGTTCATTTTTCTTTTTTTTAGGTTTGTTAATTGTTTACTTATTTATAATAATCTCCGCCACGAATATTGTCGTGTTCCGGCATTTTTAATTCTTCGGCATCACTATCATCTTCTTGTTTATCTAATCCGTTTTCCAATATTCTTTTAATTGTTCGGTAATTATAAATGCCATAATCTAACGCCCGTTGACAAGCTTTGGCTAAACGGTCACTACCTACTTTTTTAGAAAAACTTAGAATACCTAAACAGATTTTATTTGCTTGATCAGGATGCTGAGTTTTATCCATAATCTTCGCGAGATAAATCTTAACGTCTTTGTGAATCTCATCTGCTTGCTGAAGTAAACGGTCAGGTTCAAGTTCTGCCATAAAACGATGATTGGCTGGTAAATGTTCTTTATCTGTAGTATATTTATATGGACGCTTCCATCGCTTATGAATTGCAATGCGCTCATAATTATAAAATACCTCTACCAAGTATCTTGAGAACAGCACTTTCACCTTTCTACCTATAAAACCATAAGGGACGCTATAATAATGTTTATCTAAACTCAGAGAAACGTGCCCGTTTTTCATTACAGTTGAATATTGTTGTCTCTTAAATTCGTAGCGAAATGAAGGAAGAGGAAGTAATGTTGCCTTTTCGATTTCATCAAATTGTTGCCTGCGGCTATAATCTCTTCCGGTTACTAATTGGTTGTTGTGTTCCTCAAGCGCAACGGAAATTGCTTTGTTCAATTCTTCTAAAGAGTAAAATTTTACATCTCTTATTTTTGCATAAATTCTTGTATATATGATTTTTAT
>JANYEQ010000030.1 GCA_025363015.1 Bacteroidota bacterium | reverse complement strand
AAAGTAAAGTATTTAAACTCGTAAAATTTTAAATATTATTTAAAGTTTACTTAAATTTATATTTAGTATTTTTAGTTTTATATAAATTATACTTTAATGCCAGCAACTAAAAAACCAAATAGTTTAATACATCAAACAAGTCCTTATTTACTACAACACGCCTACAACCCCGTAAATTGGGAAGCTTTTACCAACCAGGCGTTTATAAAAGCACAACAACAAAACAAATTAGTTTTAATTAGTATTGGCTACAGCGCCTGCCACTGGTGTCATGTAATGGAACACGAAAGTTTTGAAGACACCGAAGTTGCCGAAATAATGAACCAACATTTTATTAATATAAAAGTAGATAGAGAGGAGCGTACCGATGTAGATATATTATACATGCAAGCCGTACAATTAATGGCAGGGCAAGGCGGTTGGCCCTTAAACTGTTTTACGTTGCCTAATGGAAAACCCGTTTATGGTGGCACCTATTTTCAAAAACAACAATGGATAAATATTTTAAAAAACTTAGTTGATTTACATAAAAACAAACCCGAAAAAATAATAGAGTATGCCAATAACCTCACTAATGGCATACATCAAGCCGAATTAATTACTACTCAAAAAAAAACAGATAAGAAAATTGATAAAACAGTTTTACAAAACTCTATAAAAAATTGGAAAAAAAGAATGGATAACACCGAAGGCGGCCCCAACAAAGCACCAAAATTTCCACTACCCAATAATTATCAATTTTTATTACGTTATGCCATTTTAGAAGAAGATACCGAACTTTTAAATCATGTAAATTTAACCCTCACAAAAATGGCGCAGGGTGGTATTTACGACCAATTGCACGGTGGTTTTGCTCGCTATAGCACTGATACGTTGTGGAAAGTACCACACTTTGAAAAAATGTTGTACGATAATGCTCAACTCGTAAGTTTATATACCGAAGCATTTACACTCACTAAAAATAATTTATACAAACAAACCGTAATTGATACATTAAGTTTTATTGAGCAAGAATGGTATAAGACCGAGGGTTATTTTTATAGCGCCTACGATGCCGATAGCGAAGGCGAAGAAGGTAAATATTATGTGTGGAATAAATTAGATTTACAAGATTACTTAGGCAACGATTTTGAATTATTTGCCGATTATTACAATGTAAACGACCTGGGTTATTGGGAACATAGCAACTATATTTTAATGCGAAGTAATAACACGGCACAACTATTAACTAAATATAATTTAACACTCACATTACTTGAACAAAAAATAAACGCTTGTAAATTAATTTTAAAACAACAAGCCTTATTACGTGCAAAACCAAGTTTAGACGATAAAACCCTAACCAGTTGGAATGCCTTAATGTGCAGTGCTTTTGCAAAAGCCTATTTAGTTTTTGAGAACGAAAATTATAAAACAATTGCGCTAAAAAGTATAAATTTTATTACTACACAATTAACTCAAAGTAACAATCAATTATTTCGTACCTACAAAAACGAACAAAGTAAAATTGATGGTTTTTTAGATGATTATGCTTTTACCATTGAAGCGTTAATAAACTGCTATTTAATTACAGCCGATGAAAGTTATTTGCAAAAAGCATTTAATGTATGTGAACTTACCTTAACACAATTTAAAAATCCCAATAGCCAATTTTTGTTTTATACCAATAACTCATCTTTACAATTAATTGCACGTACTACCGAAACCAGTGATAATGTTATCCCCGCTTCCAACTCACAAATGGCACTAAATTTATTTTATCTCGGTACTTATTTTGGTAAAAATGAATGGATACAAAAATCGCAATTAATGCTAAATTTAGTAATAGATGATTTAACCCATTATGGCGCTGGTTACAGTAATTGGGGTTGCTTGGCATTACATATAACATATCCGTTTAAAGAAGTAGCAGTTATTGGCAAGACTGCGAATACAAAACTACAAGAACTTTACAAACATGGACTAATAAATACTGTTATTGCTATAAGCCAAAATGAAAACAATTTGCCTTTACTAAAAAATAGGTGTGTTACTAATAAAACATTAATTTATGTTTGCCAAAATAACACATGCAAACTACCAACAGAATTAGTAAGTGAAGCTTACGATTTAATTAAAATTAATTTTGTTTAGGCAGCAACTCTTTGTAATACTACTTTACAGGGCACTAACGAAGTTACTTTTACTTGATGTGAAATATATAAAGGAATAGAAAGATAATCGCCAGCAACTAATGAATGTACTTTATCACCAATTATAATATCACAAGTACCTTCTACTATTAAAAATTTTTCGTATTCTTTATCATGAATTTCTGGTGCTGTCATACTTTCTATCCAAAGTACTGCGGTGGTTATTTCTGGTGTAAGCCCAATAATTTTTGCATGTACTTGGCTAAAATTGGTAGGAAGGGTGATGTCTTCTCTATCCAGCCATTTTTTATAATCTTCTATTTTAGAATTTTCATTTAATTGAGGGATAATATCTACCACTTCGCCTTTTTTTAAACGCTCCAAATAATCAATACAGGCCAACACAAATATTTTTAAACTTGGGTTTAATGGTGGCGTGTTTTCAGAACTATAAACTTGTAAGGCTTCCGTTATAAATTCAATTTCGTTACGAATTTCAACATGAAGCTCTGCTAATTCATTAATTTGATTCGTTTCATCTTGAGTGGTTAAGCCCAGAACATACATCTCTATAATGCCAGATTCTATATATTCTGTGATGTTATCCATTTGTAATTAATTTATTAAGCGATTATTATTTAACTTATTATAATTGAATTTACGAAATTACTAATTACTTAGATTTTAAAAATAAGGGCATTTTTTATAAATAATCGTATATAATTACTAAATCCTTACTATTGTTACATCTCAGGCAATAAATATACTAAATCATAAAACAATATTCGACTAATGCTTATTTTAAAACGACGAATTAGGCTTAAATATAAAACCTAAAAAATTTAGTTTTATATATTTTACTAAAGTTCTTTCATTAATACTTGGTATAACTTAACCATACCTTCAATATCTTTTTTATGAACTTTTTCAAAAGGTGTATGTACGTTTTCTTCGGCAGCACCAATAAAACACCAATCCCATAAATAATCGGCCATTTGCAAATCTTTAGCATCGCTTCCACCACTCCCTTCAACCTCTAATTGATACATACATTTGTGTTTATTAGCTATTGCAATTATATTATTAATAAAACTGCGGCGAGGTATAAGGGCATCGCGCATACTAATTACTGGGCCTTTTGCAAAATGCACCCCATCAGATATCCAACTAATATCAGAAATTAGCCCTTTATTTATTTTATAATTTTGTTGTAAATAGCGCTGTAAAAACTGTACACTTCCTCCCCCGTGTTCTTCATAGGTGCTAAAAACAATAGCGCCATCTTTTAACGTTTCGGCAACTTTTAAAGCATTTAAAACGCCCAATCTATTATCCATATAACAACATTGTACAAAATTTTCATCCTCATTCCAAATAGGCTTAAAGGTTAATTCTGTTCCTCGTTCAAATATACGTCTAGCTTTATAATGCAAACTTTTTAGGCCCGTTTTTTTATCTTCAATTATATGTAATTTTACATCTTGTGCACCTTTGCTATCTGCACCAACCAATTCGAAACCAGTTTTAGTAACAGGACCGCCAATTTTAACTAATTGCGTATCGTAACGCACCGTAAAGCCAATGCTATCTATATGTGCAAAAATAGCCGTTCGGGGTTTTCCAAAAATTAATATTATACTATCGTGTAATTGATTGCCAAAAATTACTTTTGGTTTAACTTTCCAGTTTTTAGCATGTTGTTTTACGTAGTTTAAAACAAACTGCGTCATAGGTACTTCGTTACCACTTGGCGCTGCAATAGCGCACATTTGTTTTAAGGTTTTATAATCAGTAGATAGCATATTTTAAATATTTAATGTTAATACGAAATTAAAACAATAGAAAGTACTGCCAAAGCAATACCTATAATATTAACGGTGGATAGTTTTTCTTTAAACATTAGCCAAGCAACAATGGCCGATAGTACAACATTACTTAAATTAAATATTGGAAATAATTGTGCGCTACTCAGCACATTTGCATCTAGTGCCTTAAACATAAAATAAATACTAAAGTAATTGGGTATGCCTAAAACTATACCTCCCACTATGTTTTTTAATTTAAAAATAGTAGTTACTGTTTGTTGTTTGCTAATAAAAAGTTGATACATTATAACTAAACTACCTATACAAAATGCTGTTAAAAAAGTGGTAATACTAAATAAAGCACTATCGTTTGGCGATTTAATATAATACGCATTTGTAGCGTTAATACTAATATCTATTAAACCACTACCAATAAAAACAGCTATGGGTAACCACAATAAATTAGTATTTGTTTTTTGGATTTTGGGTGTTTTAGTAGCAAAATATACGGCTACTAATGCCAAACCAATACCCATAATTTTTAAAAAAGATAAGTGTTGGTTTAAAAAAATAACCGAAAATAAAACAGGCATCGCCACACTCATTTTATTAGCAATACTGGCCGTAGATATACTGATACGCTGAGCCGTTTGAGAAATTAAATAAAAAATACTAACAAATAAAAAACCTAACGGAACGCACATTGCAAGCCAATTAGAATTAAATACCGTGTTAAAATTATAATTTGTGTTTAAAAATAAAATGCCTGTAATTACCGCAGTTATATAATTTATAACTATTGCTACAAAGGTATTTACAGTATATTTTTGAAATAACTTAAATACAATTAATAAAAAAACACTAAATAATATGGTAAGAATAATAAAAAACATTTGTGAATAAATTATAAATTAAAACAATAACCATTATAAATTATTTCAAATATGAGATAAAAATAATAACTTTAATACAAGCAAAGTTTTGTATTTATGTTTTATTTTAATTATAAAAAAACAATTTTATTGGTTGTGTTTTGCCTAAACATAGCTTTATATAAAAGTCAAACCGATTATATTTTATGGCAAGATAATAAACCTTTAACGTGGGACGACTTTAAAGGGAAGCCAGAAAAACGCATGGCTGTTGCCAGTACCAGCTACGATATTTATTTAGACATTGATAAAACCAATACAGGCTACAACGTAGTTATAAAAGCAGTATTTTTTTATTATAGTAGTTGGAAAAATAAAAATTGGATTGATAAAACCGTGCTAGCTCACGAACAAAAACATTTTGATATTGTAGAATTATACGCACGAAAGTTGCGTAAACTGTGTAAAAATGTAAAATATACCTCGTACAATGAGTTAGAACAAAAGTTGTACGCCTTGTACGATATAATAGATAAACAAATGGATGAGTACCAAGATATATATGATAACGATACAGACGGGAGTACAAATGCCGAAAAACAGCGCGAATGGAATGCTAAAATTATTAACGAAATAAAAGCGTTAGATGATTATAAAAACATTAACGTTCATCTTTAATGGGATACTATTTATACAAAATTTTATTTTTATCGTTTTAATTTTCAATACGTTACAATAATTTTTAGTACTATTTTTAATACGCCTGTAACTTTTTTGTTCTAACTTCGTCATACGCTTAAATAAGTTGACTTTATCCGATTATAACTCCTGTGTTGAAAATCATGCCGATGGCGTGTATCGCTTTATTATAAAACACATTAAAGATAAAGACCAAGCCAAAGATATTGTACAAGATACTTTTGAAAAAATGTGGCGAAAGGTAGACACAATTGAAGCCATTAAAGCCAAATCGTACTTATTTACCGCCGCTTACCATACCTTAGTTGACACAACTCGAAAAAATGCAAAAAAAGCAAATTTTAGTGAGGTAAACTTTAATCAACATAGCCATACCAATCAATATACCGATTTAAAAGAAATTTTAAATATTGGCTTAGAATTGCTTCCCGAAATACAAAAAACAGTTTTATTGCTTCGCGATTACGAAGGTTATGATTATAATGAAATTGGAGAAATTACCAGCTTAACCGAAAGTCAAGTAAAGGTTTATATTTTTAGAGCACGTACCTTTTTAAAAAATTACATTGGTAAAATAGAAGCCGTTATTTAATGCAAAAAATAAACTTACATAATTACGAAGCCTTTTTGTTAGATTACTTTGATGGTAATTTAAACACGGATGATTTGGTGGAGTTAAAAACCTTTGCTTTACTTAACCCTCAATTAAATATTGATTTTTATGCGGATGAATTGCCCAGTTTTAAGGCTAGTTCATTAAATTTTGAAAATAAAACAAGCCTATTTAAAACACCCGAAGATATTTATAATGAAGAATTATTAAATTACATAGAGGGAAATTTATCAAAACAAGATAAATTAAATTTTGAATTAAAATTAACTACAAATACACCATTAGCAAAAGAAGTTGAGCTTTATAAAAAAACAAATTTAAAATTTATAAAGCAAAATTTAACGCTAAATAAAAGCAATTTACTTAAAACCGAAAATGATTTAATTCTAAATAATATTGCCTTAAATTATATTGAAAATAATTTGACAGAAATCGAAAAAATAAATTTTGAAACCGAATTAAAAACAAATATAGTTTTACAAACAGAAGTTACTCAATTACAAAAAACAAAATTAATTACAGATTCATCTGTTATTTATCCAACTAAAAACGAACTTAAAAAACATGCAAAAGTAATTGCACTATTTAATTTTAATACCATTAGCGCTATTGCTGCAGGTTTATTATTGTTGATAAGCTTAGGTTTTGTATTAAATTTTTATTTTAATTCAACTACCAATAATCCAACTAAAATTGCTGTTAACCCAAACAATAAATACATTAACGTTAGTAAAACAAAAAAAGTAGTTGACTCCTTAACGCTAATTAACAATCCTATTAATAAAAATTTAATGGCAACAAACAATAATACAACAACTGCAATTAAACCATTTAAAAATAATTCTTTAAAAATAACTCTTGTAAATAATATTAATACAAGCCCAATTGCAAATACTAACTTAAACAGTACTGTGTTTAAAAAAGATACTAATAGTATCATAAATACAAATACTACTAATGCTGTTGTTTCAAATACTATAAGCTTAAATACTATAGCAACAGCAACAAATTTAGTAACCGAACCTACTGTGCAAACAACCTTATTAGCCTCTGAAGAAGATAATGATGAGCTTAGCCCTACTCCGCCATCACAAAAAAATAATTTTTGGAAACGTGCTGTTACAATTGCTAAACAATTAAATGGGCTTGGTATAAAAGCTGTTAAAGGCAACGAAAAATCTACAAACAATTATCTATTAGCGTTTAATTCTATTAGCATTGAAAAAAAATAAATTTATTTTCAATGCGCTGTAACTTTTTAATAGTTATATCCGTCTTACCCTTAAATAAACAAACAAATAGTATTTTAATATGAAAACCATAATCCTTTCAATAAGTCTTTTAACTGCAAGCTTTTTTGCTAAAGCGCAAGAAATTCAAAAGCGCACAATTACAAACTTTACTAAAATTAAAATATCGGGTGCAACAGATGTTGTTTACACCAACTCCGATACTTTAAAATTAGAAGTAAACACAATTGCCAAACAATTTGATAATCTTTTTACAAAGATTGAAAATGGCACCTTATATATTTATACAACTGGCAATACCTACTCGCCAATTATTGTAAATGTAAGTAACAATAGTTTAAACGATATAGAAATAAGTGGCTCATCAAGTATTAAATCTACTACAACTTTATCAAAAGACAGTCTTAGTATTACCATCTCGGGCTCAAGCGACGCTAAATTAGTATTACAAAATAATTATACCGAAATAACTCAGAGTGGCGCAAGCGACTTAAATTTAAGTGGTACAACTAACAATTTATCAGCAAATATATCTGGCGCATCAACCTTAAAATCGTATAACCTCACTTCTAAAAATGCAAATGTTACCGCTACAGGTGCTTCTACCGCTAAAATTTTTGTAACCGATAAATTAATAGCAAATGCAAATGGCGCAAGTGCCATAAAAGTAAAAGGCAATGTAACTGATATTGTTGCTAAAGCTTCTACCTCTTCTTCCATTACAAAAATACTAGATGATGGCACTTCAAAAAAAGGTTCAAACATTGCAAATAATGGCGATACAACTACCTTTAACTTAAAAAATAAAAAAATAATTGTTATAAATATAGCCAACGGTAATAACGATACGATTAAAAAGTATAACAGTATAGATACTGATGACTTTAAGCACTGGCACGGTTTTTCGATGGGCGTTAATGGTTATTTAAACTATAATAATTCGTTAACCCTTGATAAACAATATAATTTTATGGATTTAAATTATTCTCGCAGCTTTAATTTTCAATTAAATTTAATCGAACGACAGTTTAATATTTATAAAAATAACGTAAAAATTGTAACCGGTTTTGGTATCGATTTTCACTCCTACTCATTTAATAATAAAACCAACCTTAATGCCGATAGTAGCTTTACCTGGGGCACCATTGATACAACAAATACCTACACTTACAAAAAAAACAAACTACGTTGTGCTTATTTACAAGTGCCTTTATTATTAGAGTTTAATACCAGTAATAATCCCAATAAATCGTTTCATATTGCAATGGGTGTTATTGCACAGTATTTAATTACTTCACGAACCAAACAAGAGTTAGAGCAAAAAAACTTTGATATTACCAAAATTAAAAAAGATAATTATAACCTAAGTCCCTTTGGCGCAAAAGCACACGTAAATATTGGCTATAAAAATGTAACCGTATTTGCCGAATATAGTTTAACATCGCTTTTTAAAGCAAATCAAGGCGCACAATTATACCCTTTTGCTGTTGGAATTAGATTAATTCCGTTTTAACCGCAAAACAATTTATTTAAATTTTAAGCAAGAAATACGCCTATTTCTTGCTTTTTTGTTATTAACAAATTACATAATAATCTAGCAATCAGTAAGATATATAAAATCTATATTTTTCAAAAAATTATATCTTTGCACCCTAACTAATTACAAAAAATGACATACTTAGATTTTGAGAAACCAATTCAAGATTTAGAAACCGAATTAGACAAACTTAAAGACGTAAGCGTTAAAAGTAAAGTTAATCTCGACGATAAAGTTAAAGAATTGGAAGCTACTATACTTCAAAAAACAAAAGAATTATATACCAACTTAACGCCTTGGCAGCGCGTACAAGTTAGTCGCCACCCTGATAGGCCCTATACCCTGGCTTATATAGATTATGTAAGTAACAAAACATTTATTGAGCTGCATGGCGACCGTACCGTAGGCGATGATAAAGCCATGGTAGGCGGTTTTGGCGAAATTGATGGACAAACCGTAATGTTTATTGGGCAACAAAAAGGTATTAACACCAAAATGCGCCAAATACGTAGGTTTGGTATGGCTAACCCCGAAGGTTACCGCAAAGCCTTACGCTTAATGAAATTAGCCGAAAAGTTTAACAAACCCATTGTAACATTTATTGATACCCCAGGCGCATACCCCGGCTTAGAAGCCGAAGAACGTGGCCAGGGCGAAGCCATAGCTCGTAACTTACTAGAAATGACTCAACTTAAAGTGCCCGTAATTTGCATAATTATTGGTGAGGGCGCCAGTGGTGGTGCTTTAGGCATTGGTATTGGCGATAAGGTATTAATGTTAGAAAACACCTGGTATTCGGTAATTAGCCCCGAGAGTTGCAGTAGTATTTTGTGGCGTAGCTGGAATTTTAAAGAACAAGCTGCCGAAGCCTTAAAACTCACATCTATAGATATGAATAACAATGGCTTAATTGATGGTGTGATAAATGAGCCCGTTGGCGGTGCTCACCGTAATCAAGAAGAAATGTTTGCCATTGTAAAAACCGAAATATTAAAACACTTGAAAACATTAAATAAATTAAAACCTCAAGACCGCATAAGCCAACGCATTGATAAATTTGCGGCAATGGGAGTAGTACACGATTTAATGGAAGCATAATAATTGAATAATTTGGCAATAAGCCAATTAATTAACACAAAACATTACTGACTAGTAACAATTGACTAAAAACTAACGACTAAATAATATGGCAGATACAGGCGACATTAACGTAGGTTCAATCATCCGTTTTAACGGCGAACTAGTACAAATTACAGATTACCAACACCGTACCCCTGGTAATTTACGTGCGTTTTACCAAGCTAAAATGCGTAATTTAAAAAATGGTAAACAAACCGAAAATCGCTTTAGAAGTGGCGAAGGTGTAGAAATTGTACGTGTAGAATATCGCCAAATGCAATTTATTTATACCGAAGCCGAATTTGCAGTGGTAATGGATAACGAAACATACGAACAAATACATGTACCCTTAATGTTGTTTGGTAGCGGTTCTAAATTTTTAAAAGAGGGTATGGAAGTAAAAATAAGTTTTGAGGGCGACGATGTTATTATTGCCGAACCTCCTACTTTTGTAGAATGTCAAATAACCTATACCGAACCAGGTATGAAAGGCGATACAGCCACCAACACTTTAAAAAAAGCAACTCTTGATACTGGAACCGAAATTAGTGTACCTCTATTTTTTAACGAAGGCGATTGGGTAAAAATTGATACCCGCACTGGCGATTATGTTGAGAGGATTAAAAAGTAAATCTTAATTTTAAAGCGAGAACTATTCTCGCTTTTTTATTTTAAATAAAATTGTATACCCTAAATCAAATAGCACAAATTACCAATAGCACATTTGTTGGTACAAATGATTATAAACCCAGTTTATTTTTAACCGATAGCCGTGCGCTTCAAAGTGCTGAAAATACGGTGTTTATTGCCATTAAAACCAATCGTAACAACGGCCATAATTACATTAACAATTTAATTAAAAAAGGGGTTAACAGTTTTATAATTACCGAAAATGAATTTGATTATACATTCATCACTAACAAAAATATAACATTTATTGTTACAAAAAATTCGTTAAATAGTTTACAAACATTAGCTGCCTATCACCGTTTACAATTCAATATTCCAGTAATTGGCATTACGGGTAGTAATGGCAAAACGGTGGTTAAAGAGTGGCTGTATCAATTATTAAAATCTGATTTTAGTATTTGCCGTAGCCCAAAAAGTTTTAATTCGCAAATTGGTGTGCCACTAAGTGTTTTAAATTTAAATTCCTCACATACCTTAGCTATTTTTGAAGCTGGTATTTCGCAACCCAACGAAATGGAAAATTTGCAAAACATTATTCAACCCACGCTGGGAATTATTACATCTATTGGTTCGGCTCATGATGAAGGTTTTAAAAATAAAGAACAAAAAATTGAAGAAAAATTAAAATTAGTTCAACATTGTAAAAACATAATTGTTAATGGACTAACTAAAAATAATATCCCCCCTACTCTACTTTTAAAAACAATAGTTGTTTCGCAACAAGCCGATGCTAATTTACAATTTAGTATTTCTAAAAACTGTTTACTTATAAAAAGCAATACTAAAGATTACAGCTTTCAATTAAAATTTACCGATGCTGCATCTATTGCTAATTATTCTACTTGCATTGCCGTACTTTTTCAATTAGGATTTAATGAAACCAGTATTCAACAAAAATTAAATCAATTACAAGCCATTGCCTTACGTTTAGAAATTAAAAATGGCATTAATAATTCATTACTAATAAACGATTATTACAATTCTGATTTAGATTCGCTTACCATTGCTTTAAATTTTTTACAACAACAAAATCGCCGTTCAAAAAAAATAGTTATTATTTCAGATATTGAACAATCGGGTGTTTTAGCCACAAATTTATACACTCAATTAGCCCATTTATTTCAACAAAATAAAATAGATTTAGTAGTTGGCATTGGTAAAAATATTTCTATAAATAAATTTTTGTTCAAAAACAATTCTCTTTTTTATTCTGATACTAACTCTTTCATTCATCAATTACCAATTATCAATCATCAATTTAGTGATGCTACAATTTTACTGAAAGGTGCGCGTAGCTTTGGTTTTGAAAACATTAGTAGATTACTACAACAAAAAAGCCACGATACTGTTTTTGAAGTTAATTTAAATAAATTAACCAATAATGTAAATTATTTTAAAGACCTTTTACAGCCTAATACACAAATTATGGCAATGGTAAAAGCCATGGGTTATGGTAGTGGCAGTATTGAAATTGCAAAAACATTAGAGCATATTGGCATTAACTATTTAGCCGTTGCTTATGCCGATGAGGGTGTAGAACTCCGTAAATCGCAAGTTAATTTACCAATAATGGTCATGAGCCCCGAAAGCGATTCGCTAGATGATATTATTAATTTTAATTTAGAGCCCGAAATTTACAGCTTTAAATTATTACACGAATTTATTTTAAAACTTGACCAATTGGGCATTACAGAGCCTTATCCTGTGCATATTAAAATAGATACTGGTATGCACCGTTTAGGCTTTGAAGAAAAAAATATTGAGCAATTAATTACCGAATTAAAAAAACAACAGCAACTAAAAATTGTTTCTATTTTTTCGCATTTAGCTGCTAGTGATAACCAAAGCCTAGATGAGTTTACAAATGAGCAAATAAATTTATTTACTAAAATAAGTTCTCAGCTCGAAAATAAAATTGGCTACACCACTTTAAAACATATTTGTAATTCGGGTGCTATCTCTCGCTTTAAACAGGCGCATTTTAATATGGTGCGCTTAGGCATTGGTATGTATGGCCTTGGCGTTAATGCTAATGAACAAACTAAATTAGAAAATGTAGGTGTTTTAAAAACAAAAATTAGTCAACTTAAAACCGTTACAAAAAATGATACCATTGGCTATAACCGAAATGGTAAAATTATAAACAATACCACCATTGCTGTTATACCCATTGGCTATGCCGATGGCTTTAGCCGACAATTAGGCAATGGTAAACACGGTGTTTACATTAATGGGCATTTTTGTAAAACTATTGGTAATATTTGTATGGATATGTGTATGATTGATGTTACAACCATTAATTGTAACGAAGGCGATGAAGTACTAATTTTTGAAACCACGCAACAAATAAACCAATTAGCCTCCGCCTTAAATACTATAAACTACGAGGTACTAACTAGTGTTTCGGCACGCGTAAAACGTATTTATGTATATGAATAACCCACCGCTTAAGGTTTATACTCTAATTTATACTCGTATAAAACTTTAGTACTTGGGTTAATGTAAAAATTAAAATTTTTAAGGTTTTTAAGTTCAGTTTCAATACTTGTTTTTTCATTAGCCGTTAAATTATATTGATTTGTAAACATCACCTTATCTACTTGCTTTTTTTCGTTAATTAAAAGTGTAGCATCAAATTTTTTGTTTACACCTTTAGCCATTAATTTCTCAGCAACATCTATTAATAGTTGGTTTTGCCCACCATTGTAATAGCATTGGTTATTACTACTTTTAGCATCTATGCTTTTCTCTTTTGCCTCTGCATCTCCATTATAATTTTCGGGGCCTGCTTGTTGGTTTATATCCGCTGCACTTACGGCGCTTGTTTGAGATGGCTTTTCCTCTTTTACAACAGCTCTACTTTTAGTTTTTTCTTTTTTAAGTGATGTTCCTACATTAGTTTCTTCTCTGGCGCTTTCTTTTTTTAACTTCGTCTTAAATTCTTTTTCTAAATTTTGTTTTCCGTATCCGTTTGATGGCGTATTAGTTGCCATATTTTTTGTGTTTCCGCTTGTAGTTTTTGTCTCACCTAACACTACTTCGTCTTTTGCCGCATCGCCTTCTTTATCTTTAATTCCACCCACGGTAACGGGCGTTTTAGCAAACGATAGTCTATCATCAGCGTCTGCTTTTACAGTACTTGCAGGTAAAGTTGTTAAGCCATTTGGCGATGTATTTTTTGCTTTGCTCAAATTATCTAAATCAATATCGCTTGCTTTTTTGGGTAATTGTTGTTCGGCAGTTTTATTGGCTAGTATTTTAGGTTCTAAGCCTTTCAATTGTTGTATTTTATTTAAATTGTTTTGTTTTTTAATAATAGCATCGGCTTGTTTTTTTTCTATTTCTAAAGGCAAAATGCTTTCTACACTTTTCTCTTCCGTTTTAGTTTCTTCATTTTTTGGCTCTGTTATTAACGATACATTGTTATTTTTTACAATAGTGTTTGTATTATTTAATATAAAAAAAACGCTGAATCCTATTACTAAAAATAAACCCGCAGCAGCATACCATACTATTTTTTTAGTTTCTTTTTTTTCTGAAAATAATTTTTGGGTAATTTTTTTATCCAAACTTGCTTTTAATTCAAAGGCATCTTGTTGGCTATTTAAAGTTTCAAATCCTTCAAAAGCATCTTTCTCAAAATCATCTGTTAGATTTTGTTTATTTTTATTTAAAAAATCGTTTAAATTACTATTTGGGTTGTTGTTCATTAATTAATACTTCCATTTTTAGTTTTAAATTTCGTTTACCGTTTTGTATGTAACTTTTCACTTCGTTATTAGTAAAACCTGTTAGTTCTTCAATTTCGACATACGATTTATTTTTTAAATAAAACAATTCAATACAGGTTTTTTGTTCATTATTAAGTAACTCAATGGCTTGTTCCATAATTACAATTTGAGCTTCTTTTTCTTTTAGATGTTCATCTGAAGAAAAATCCATAACCAAATGCACATTTTCTTTTAATTGTAACTCTTTTTTAAGTAAACTTTGGCGTTTACGTATTTCCATTAAGCAAAAATTTTTGCTATAAACATACAACCAACTTTTAAAATACTGTATTTTATGTTTTTTTAAATCGCTAAGTAGATTGGTAAAAATCTGAATAACAGCATCTTGGGCTTCATCTTTATTTTTTAAATACTTAATACTTAAACCCAAAACTAAATGCCCGTAACGTTCGTACAAAACCCCTACAAAAAAATTATCGTTTTTTTGTACATAATCGTTAATTAAATCGTTATCGGTATAGTTTGCGTATTTAGAGTTTATAGCCAAATTAATTACAATTTAAAGCAAAATTATCAAATAAACAACAATTGCCAATTAAATTCAAATGTTATATTTGTAATTCACTTTTTAATAAAAAACTGCAAAAAAGCTTTAAATATTTAGTAGTACTATTTTGCCTGATTTCGTTTCGATTTCAGCAACCTTCAAATTTTGATACAAACTCAAAAATTAAAGCCGTTTTTTTATACAATTTTACGCGCTATTTTGAGTGGCCCGATAAAAAAAAGGAAGGCAATTTTATAATTTATGTAATTGGTAAAAACGATAATTTAATTACCGAATTAAAAGGACTATCGGGCAAAAAAAAGGTAGGTACCCAAGATATTGAAATTAAAAACTCCATTGCTTTTGATGCTAGTATTTCATCGCAAATTATTTATGTATTAAATGATGTGCCAAAAGCAGTAAGCGAAGTAGCATCTAAACATAAAAATAAAGGCGCTTTGGTAGTAAGCGAAACGGCTGGCGCTTGCAAGCAGGGCTCTAGTATAAATTTTGTAGTAATTGAAAATAAATTAAAATTTGAATATCACAAAAACAATGCAGTAAAAAGTGGACTAAAAACAAACGACGATTTTAAAGCCTTAGCCATAAACGTTGATTAAAAAATAATATATGACACATTTGCGTTACATAGTTAAAACCATCGTTGCCAGCATACTTTTGCTGTGCAGTAGCCATGGTTTTGCGCAAGTTGATAAACTAATTAGAGCCCAGCAATTGCTTAATACAAAAAGTGTTGATGTGGCCAAATTAGCTATTGATAGCGTAATACAGCACACACAAACAAAAGCCGATTTTGTTAGCTGGACAACCCGCGCGTTTATTTATTTTGAAATTTACAAACGTACCGATAAACAAAAACTATACTCGCCCCTGCGTGATACCATTATATCATCACTTAAAACATCAATGAGTTTAAAACCCGATGCCGATTACGAAACCAATAACAAAAAATTATTAACCAGCATATCTATCAACTACTACAACTTAGCAAAAAATTTATTACAAGATTCAGTAAACGAAAAACGAAGTGCCATTGCCTATAGTAAATACAAAGAAGTATTTATATTAGCCGAACCAAAAGCAAATTTATTAAGTAAAGATATTGAGTACTACTCGGCAGTTGGCAGTATTTACTCTGATTTATTTGGAAAAGATAAAAACAATACCAAAGCTGAAGAAACTGCAAAAATTGCCCTATTTAAAGTGTTAGAGTTACAACAAGATAACCCTAGCGCAAACCGTAACTTGGGAATTATGTATTGCAATAAAGCTACTGATTTAATTCAGAGTTTAGATTATGGTGCCGATATTTCACAATTAGATATTATACAAGAAAACGCTATTAAATTAGCCAAACAAGCCGAACAGTTTATGCTTAAAGCCTACCAGGCCGATGAGAAAAATCATTCCTCTGTATTAGGCTTATATTATATTTATAGAATTTTATCAAACCAACCAAAAGTAGATGAGTTTGCTAAAAAGTGCAAAGATTTAGGCATTAAATTAGATAAATAACCATGGCCATGAAATTTACAATAGGTAGAAGAATAGGCTTAGGATTTGCTACTTTAATTTTACTCACAATGGTGGCATTTATACTTACCGTTGTAACCCTAAACGATAGCAAACAACGTACCGAAACTATGGTAGGCCAAGTTACGCCAAGCGTAGTAGCGCTTAAAGAATTAAACCTTTTACTTCAACGTTCGCACACGGATATTTCAAAATGGTTTTACAATAAAAGCTTTAACGATGTTGAGTTTAGAGAAGAATTACGAAACATCATTGCCATTGATTATCCAAAAAAACGTGCCGCTTTAGTTATCCTTTCGGCACATTGGACAAAAGATGAAAACGAACAATTAAAAAATATTTTTACACGAATAGAAACTCTTTTTAAAGTTTACCAAACCGAAATTATGGGTAAACTTATTTCTACCGAATCGTACGAAGATGCCAACATTATTTCGTTTGCGCGTTTTACCTTTGAAGACTCTGAACTAAGCATACAAGAAATATATAAAAAACTAAATACCTTAATAGATTTAAAAACAAACTTTGCCGAAGATGTAAAAGATAAAATGTTTAGCTCTATAAATTTTTTACAACGCTTTGTACAATTATTAGGTATTGCCTTAGTTATTGGCGGTGTTTTTGTAGCTATTTTTACCACACGCTCTATTACAAAACCTGTTCAGCAACTAAAAAAAATGCTAATATCTATGGGCTTGGGCATTTTACCAAAAGAGCGCATTAAAGCCCGTGGCGATGAAATTGGTGAAATGGGAAATGCCCTTAACGACCTTGTTCAATCCATGAATCAAACTACCGAGTTTGCAAAACAAACAGGAGCTGGTAATTTTAATGCAGAGTATAAACCTTTAAGCAAAGACGATAGCCTTGGGCATGAGTTACTAAAAATGCGTAACGATTTAGCCGAAAACGAGCGCTCGTTAGAGAAAAAAGTTACCGAACGTACTGAAGAAGTAGTGCGCCAAAAAGAAGAAATTGAAGGTAAAAATCAAGAACTTGAAATACTTTACAAACAAGTAACCGATAGCATTCACTATGCCAAACGAATACAAGAAGCCATATTGCCACCGCAAAATTATGTAGATGAAGTATTACCCAACTCATTTGTGCTTTATAAACCTAAAGATATTGTTAGTGGCGATTTTTATTGGATTGTAAAGAAAAATAATTTAGTATATTTTGCAGCTGTAGATTGTACAGGACATGGCGTGCCTGGCGCTTTTATGAGTTTAGTAGGCCATAATATTTTACAAGATATTATTAACCATTCAAACAAATTAAGTCCTGCCGAAATTATGAATAGCCTACGCGAAGGCGTTATAAATACCCTTAATGCTAATAACAGCGGGCGCGATACCAAAGATGGTATGGATATGACCCTGTGTTGCATTAATTACGATACTTTAGAATTACAATACGCCGCCGCTTTTAACCCACTATATATTGTACGAAACGGAGAATTATTGCAACACGAAGCCAACAAATTTCCTATTGGTAAATTTATTGGCGAAAAACAAAACTTTACAAACAACACATTACAGCTACAGAAAAACGACCAACTCTTTATTTTTAGCGATGGTTATGCCGACCAATTTGGAGGTCCAAAAGGTAAAAAATTTATGGTGGGTAGTTTTAGAAAACTCCTTAAATCTATTACACCGCTTGATGTAAAAAAACAAAAAGAAACCCTAAACACAACGCTAAACAATTGGCAAGGCGAACAAGAACAAGTAGACGATGTACTTGTAATTGGTGTAAAATTTTAAAATAACAAAATGAACAAAAAAATAGTTATTATTTTAGTAATAAGTTTACAATTCACAATCTGTAATTTAAAAGCGCAATCATATTCGTCTAAAATTTACACTACAACCATTGGTACATCTGCTATAAGTATAAATACACTTACTGCAAAAACATTTAGTTTTAATAATTTAATTTATAATTTAAAAATAGATACACTATCCAGCCAAGTATTTATCACTACCCGAAAAAAAGACCCTTCAGGAAAACTATATACTAATATTGGTATGTTTTTGGCAATTAACGCTAATACCGATTCGTTAAAATGGTTTAATAACACCACCCAATTTGATATTGATTTAGATAACGATTATTTATTTGCATCTAATAGTCAAAAAACTAGCCGATATAATAAAACCTATGGCTACGAGCAATTTCAATTTCCAGCAAAAGTAATTTATACTTTACAAAAAAGCAATGCGGGCTTAATGTACAACCCCGCTAATAATCAAGAATTAATGTGTATTAATTTGCAAGATGGTAATTTAAAATGGAAAGCCAACATCCCGCCACAACAAAACATTAACGATATAAAATACCTAAACGATACCACGCTTTTAATTGCGGCTAATGGCTTGTATGCCCTAAATACACATACAGGTTTACTTTGGTTTAAAACATTAAATACGGTTCAAAAAAATAACAAAGCTTTAGTTTACTCATCGGTAAATAATGCTAAAATAAAAAAAGAATTTAATGCCATAACTACCTCAACCATTGAAGCGCAAATTACAGGTCTTTCATCAAACATTGTAGTAGCCGATACCTTAATATATTTTGCAGGCAAACAAAAATTAATGTGTTTAACCAAAAGTGGCACCATACTTTGGGACACTAGTTTAGATGAAAACGCCACCTCGCAAATGTTACTTTCTAAAGTAAATACCGATGTTGTTTTACTTAACACTGGCATTGCACAGTATAATGATTTTGCCGTAATGTATGGCAAAGCCTTTGCCATGAGTGTAAATGCCTTGACGGGAGTACAAAATTATAAAAACAATTCGGCACTAGTAAACTTAGCCGATTACTGCACCTATAAAAACGATTTTATTTTTGCCAACAAAACTAATATTGCACAAACTAATATTGAAACTACCGCCTTAGAATCGATTATTGAAATTACCGAAAAACAGTTTGGTAAATTTGTAGAATTTATTGATGGCAATACTTACTTTGTAGAAAAAGAAGGCTTTTATGTACCCTTAAATTTTATAAACGATAACGTTATTTATTTTAGAACTGATAACGATAAAGTATATGGCGTTGCAAAAAACAATGTAGAGTACGAGTACCACTTTACCGAATTATATAAACTAAACACTACTATTGGCACTAATAAATTACTTAGCCAAGGCAATAAAACCATTGCCATTAGTAAAAATTACGAATTGCTATTTACCTTTAATATTAACGTGCCTTGTTTTGTTTTTAAAAACAAAATTTATTTTGTACAAGACCAATACTTACATATCGTAAATTTTAATGAGTTAAAATAAGCTGGTATTTTATTTTTCTGTCACTTACTGTCCTTATTTTAAGTTTTTCGAAATTATACCAAACCCTCCGTTAATACATCGGTAATAGTTAAATAGGTGTTTTTTAAAACAAAAGTATCAATATCATTTTTTGTAAACCATTTTACATCGGTAATGTTTTCTTCGGTTTGTGGTATTAGTGTTTCGTTATAATTTGTATCCATACAAAACCAAAACGTTTGCTTTATAGCCCAATTATTTTTGTAAAAATAAATATGAAAGGTAGATGGTAGTTGTCTTGTAATGGTTAAATCTTTAACTCCACATTCCTCTTCACACTCTCTAATGGCAGCATGTTCAATGGTTTCGCCTTTATCTAATTTTCCCTTGGGTAAATCCCACTTGTTTAAGCGGTAAATAAATAAGTAATTATTTTGTTTTTTAATTAAACCCCCAGCGGCTTCAATGTACTTAAATTTATTTTTAAAATAATTAAGTACCGTGCTAAAATAAAAATAATTAATTTTTATAATTGTAGTATGAGCTTCGTTTAAAAACAACTGCTCAATTTCGAACAAACTGTTTTCTGTTAGTGTATTATAAATTTTAATTTGCTCATTGCTTGCTAATTGCATGCCTGTATCAAAAAACTCTAAAAACTTATTATTAAAATATATTTTTTTGTTCATAAAATGTTGCTTTAATAGTTAAAACAAAATCTACTTTTGCAGCATGACTTCGTTTAACGACCCAGAGTATAAAATTGCTGAATTTTTATTACAAATAAAAGCGGTAAAATTACAACCCGAAAACCCTTTTACATGGGCCAGTGGATGGAAATCGCCTATTTATTGCGATAACCGTAAAACCCTATCCTATCCTACTATACGCACCTATATACGCCAACACTTTGTAGAAACCATAAACCAACAGTTTGCAAAACCTGATGTAATTGCAGGCGTAGCCACTGGCGGTATTGCACAAGGTGCTTTAGTAGCTCAAGAAATGGGCTTGCCATTTATTTACATTAGAAGTGAAGCAAAAAAGCATGGCTTAACCAATATGATTGAAGGCGATGTAGAAAGTGGACAAAACGTAGTAGTAATTGAAGATTTAATTAGCACCGGTGGAAGCAGTTTAAAAGCAGTAGAAGCCCTGCGAGAAAAGGGCTGCATAGTAAAAGGTATGGCCGCTATTTTTACCTATGGCTTTGCCGATGCCGAGCAAAACTTTAAAACTGCTAAATGCCATTTAAAAACATTAAGCAATTACCAAGCCTTAATTAATACGGCTTTACACAAAAATTACATTAGCCAAAAAGATGTAGAGAGTTTAAACAATTGGCGTTTAAACCCTGCTACTTGGCAACAAACAGTTGTAAAATAATGGGAGCATTTACGTTAAATAGCAATACACATACTACACAAACTACTTTAAAAAATTTGTTTGAATTTTTAATTGATTTTAAAAACTTTAATGCCATTTTGCCAAATGATAAAATTGAAAACTTTGTGTTTACCGATTCGCAATGTTCGTTTAACATTAAAGGCATTACCCCTTTAACGGTTAAATTAATTGAAAAAACACCTTTTAATTATATACTATTTTCGAGCGAAGGATTAGCTAAATTTAATTTTAGCTTAAAAGTTTATTTTATTGGAAATGAAAATGAAATAGGCCAATGTAAAATAGATTTATTGGGCGATTTAAATCCCTTTATTAAATCAATGGCCGAAAAAGCGTTGCTTAATTTAGTAAATACAATGGCTTTAAAATTAAGCGAATTAAAGTTGTAAAATAAGTAAACCCTATTTTTTAATAATTACTTTTTTAACTGCTTAATACCTCAATTAATTCTTCTAAATTTTTATTTAAAGTTTGGTTATGTTTTACAGCTTTTGCAAAAGGTGTAAATACAATTTGTTTATTAATAATACCCACCATTTTATTTTTTTTACCAGCTATTAATGCCTTTACTGCAGCAAAACCCACCATGCTTGCATTCACTCTATCCATACACGTAGGGTTGCCACCACGTTGTATATGCCCTAAAATACTTACACGCAAATCAAATTTTGGGTGGTGTTTTTTTATAAGTTCGGCTATTTTATAAGCGCCACCACTTTCATCTCCCTCGGCCACAATAATTATTTTACTGCTTTTGGTACTGCGCCAGCTTTTCATTTTTTTTATGAGGGCTAGGGTATCTTGTTTTACTTCGGGTACAAGTAATGCATCTGCACCACACGCAATGGCACTTCGTAAGGCTATTAAACCCGCATCGCGACCCATTACTTCTACTACAAACACTCTGTCGTGGCTTTCGGCAGTATCTCTAATTTTATCAACGGCTTCTACAACAGTATTAATAGCTGTATCGTAACCAATTGTATAATCGGTACCTACCAAATCATTATCAATAGTGCCTGCACAGCCTATTAGGGGTATTTTTATATATTTACTTAACGCCTCTGCACCCTTAAAACTGCCATCGCCACCAATTATTACAAGCCCGTCAATACTTTGTTTATGAATAGTTTTAACGGCTTGTGCCAAGCCTTGTTGGGTTGTAAACCTTTGGCTGCGGGCAGTTTTTAAAATAGTACCGCCTCGGTTAATAATACCCGAAACGCTTTCGGTTTTTAACTCTATAAAATTATTATCAATTAAGCCTTCGTAGCCTCTTAAAAAACCTATTACATTAATATTATTATATTTTGCGGTTCTCACCACGGCTCTAATACAGGCATTCATTCCGGGCGAATCGCCACCTGAAGTTAATATTGCAATTTTTTTAATCATTTAATTGTTTTTAAAGTATAAAAAAAATTAATCAAAACTATACACCACCAAGCCACTTCGCATTTTGGGCTCAACCCAGGTACTTTTTGGTGGCATAATATTATTGGTATCGGCTATCCATTTTAAATGTTGCATAGTTACAGGATATAAGCCAAAAGCCACGGCAGCTTTACCTTCATCTACCACTTGCTTTAAGGCTTGTGCACCTTTTATACCAGGCACAAAACCAATACGTTTATCAGTTTTTAAATCGTGAATATTAAAAATAGGGTATAAAATATGTTCGGTAAGTATAGACGCATCTAAACTTCCCACCGGATTATCAGATTTAAAAACACCATTTTTAGCCACTAATTTATACCATTTTCCATCTATGTACATTGATAGTTGGTGCTGTTTTGTGGGTTTAAAAATAGTGTCGTTAATTTCTGTTACATCAAAACTTTTAGTTATTTTTTGTATGAGTTCTTTAACCGATAAGCCATTTAAATCTTTTACAAAGCGATTGTATTCGTATATTTTTAATTGATTTTCTGGAAAAAAAATTCCTAAGTAATAATTATAGGCTTCCTTACCAGTGTATGCTTTATTATTTTGTCTACGGTGTTTGCCCAACAAGGCAGCTGATGCTGAGCGATGATGCCCATCGGCAATATATATAGCGGGTATAGCAGCAAACTGTTCGGTAATTAATTTTACCGATTTTTGTTTATTTATTACCCACAAGGTATGTCTTACTGTATCGGTGGTAGTAAAATCGTAATCGGCTCTATACGTCATTACATCTAAGCACAAGGCATCTATTAATTCATTATTTGGATAGCAAAACAAAACAGGCTCAGCGTTAAATTCGCATACTTCTAAATAATCTTTTAATTTTTCTTCGCGTTGGGTTAATGTTTGTTCGTGTACTTTTATAACGCCATTTATATAATCATCAATACTGGTACAGCCAATAATACCAATGTAAGTATTATCATTTTTTATTTGGCGGTATAGGTAATAACAAGCGCCTTCTTCTTGTAAAAATATTTTTTGACTTATAAATTGCTTAAACCTTTTTTTTACTTTTTGTAACCGCTCTTTACTACCAGGTTTTGTTTTAATGCCATCGTTAAAATCGGGATTAATAACGTGTAAAAACGAGTAAGGGTTGGCGGTTAATTTATCTTTAAGTTCGGGGGTATTATACCCATCTACGCTTCGCGAAGCAACCAAATGTACTTTATCATTTGCGGGGCGCAATGCCTTAAAAGGTAAAACAGTAGCCATTTTTAAAATTAATTTATTTGCCTAATTAATTCTTTAACTATTAAGCTCATTTTGGGTTCTTGTGCTTTTGCAATGTGTTGTACTTCTTCGTGGCTAACGTTTTGTACGCTACCTTCCACACCCAAATCAGTTACAATGCTAATGCCAAAACAATTCATACCGCTGTGTTTGGCCACTATTACTTCGGGTACGGTACTCATACCTACTACATCGGCACCTATGCGCCAAATATAACGGTACTCCGCTGGGGTTTCAAAACAAGGGCCACTAAGCCCTGCATAAACGCCTTGGCTTACTTTAATATTGTTTTCTTTTGCAATTTTTAAAGCAAGTTCAATATATTCTTTTTTATAAGCCTCGCTCATATCTGGAAAACGGGGACCTAACTCCGTTATGTTTTTACCTATTAATGGGTTGGTAGAAAAAAGATTTATGTGATCGTTAATCAACATTAATTCGCCCACTTCAAACGCTGGATTCATACCGCCACTAGCGTTACTTACAATTAAGGTGTGTATGCCCAACTCTTTCATTACCCTAACCGGAAAGGTAACTTGCTGCATGGTATAACCTTCGTAAAAATGAAAACGCCCTTGCATGGCCATTACTTTTTTACCGCCTAATTCTCCAAAAATTAATGTGCCGCTATGCCCCTCAACAGTACTAACCGGAAAGTTGGGTATTTGCGAATAGGGGATACTAAATTCTGCTTTAATTTCGTTTACTAAACCGCCTAAACCAGTGCCTAATATAATGCCAAATTGGGGCTTAAAATTGTTTGTTTTACTAAGAATACTTTGCGTGGTAAATTTTATTTGCTCTAACATATTTTAAAATTAAACTATTAAACTCTTCTTCTTTCTCTTTAAATGTAACTTCAACTGGGAGTACAAAAATATTCATTCGTTTGGCAATATCCCAAATAATTGGGTTTTTTAATCGCATCATATCTTTTTCGGTAGTAACTAATATTTTATTTCCACCCTCAAGGCTTTGGTAATAGCGCTCAATGTCTTCTAAATCTTTTAAAACAAAATCGTGATGATCAGAAAATGGTAAATGCCTTACTTCGGCACTATATTCTTTTAAATAATTTACAAAAGGTGTAGCATTGGCAATACCTGCAAAAGATATTACACGAAAACGAAATAAATCATTTAGGGTATCAATTGTTTGTTTTTGATTGGTGATAGAGTATAACTCGCCATACTTTAGGTAACTAAAAAATACATTTTGATGGGCTTTTGGATTAATATCTTTTAAAATATTACGCATCTCAACAGCCGAAGTACGATCGGGGGTTTTACTGATGATGATGACATCGGCTCTAATAATACCTGTTTTGTATTCGCGCAAAGTACCTGCGGGCAACATCTCGTCGTTAAAATACAAACTATTATAATCGCTCACGCAAATATTAAGTCCGCATTTAATGGCACGGTGCTGAAAAACATCGTCTAACAACACTATTTTTGGCGCGTCCTTTAATTGTAATAATTTTTTTACTCCATTTACTCTATTGCTATCAACGGCTACTTGTATGGGGTATTTTGTATTATAGATAAGGGGTTCATCGCCAATATCGTAAGCCGTGCTTGTACTAGTAGCTAATAAAAAGCCGCTTGTTTTGCGCTTGTACCCTCGGCTAAGTGTTGCTATTTTAGGCTCTTCCTTTAATAAAAGCGTAATTAAATACTCTACCAATGGGGTTTTGCCCACACCCCCAACGGCTAAATTACCAACGCCAATGGTATGTATATCAAACCAGGTGTGCTTTATAATATTTAAATCGTACAGGCGGTTGCGTACATAGGTTATAAAACCATATAGCAAGGCAAAAGGTGTTAGTGCTATTTTTAAAAGCCTGTTCAAACAGCGTTAAAAATGGCAAAAATATTTGAAACCAACAACAATATTGATAGATATAGAAATTAGGCTATTATTTTAACTGCTAAAGTTTCTTAATTATTAAAAATCTTTACAAATCATTACATCAAATTATTGTACATTTACGCCTTTAAAATTAATTTTAAGTGGATAAAAAATCATTAATAGGTTTAGGCCTAATTGCAGCAATTTTAGGAGTTTGGTTATTTGTAAGTGGCCCTAGTAAAGAGCAAATAGCTAACCGTAAACGCCAAAAAGATTCGATAGAATTAGCACAGCAAAAAGTACAAGTTGAGGAGTTGACTAAGGTAAATGCAGCTACAAAAGTAAGTGATACCTTAAAACAAGCCACTGCAGTTGTATTAAGCGATTCGGCCAAAGCCGCCCAAGCAAACGATTATTATAAAGACTTTACACCTGCTACAACTGGTAAGCCTGAGTTTTTTACTATTGAAAACGAAAACATAAAAGCTACTATTTTAAATAAAGGTGCGCAAATTGTAAAAGTTGAATTAAAAAATTACCATCGCTCTGGCAAAAAAGAGCCACTAATTTTATTTGATAACGATAGTTTAAATTTTTCGTTATTACTAAACGCATACGATCGTTCGCGGTTTTTTAAAACCGATAGTTTTTATTTTAAATCGGCTACAAAAACAGCCAATAGCATTGTTTTAAAATTAGAAACCAGTAAGCCCGAAAGTTATATTGAGTTATCGTATTCCTTAAAACCAAAGGATTATAGCGTAACTTCCGAAATACATTTTGTAGGCATGCAAAGCATTATTTCGCAAACCGAAGACCAATTACAATTAAGTTGGAAAATGCTTTACCCAAGCCAAGAACAGTATATTAGTAAAGAAAAAGAAGCGGCTACCATTTATTACAAACAAACCATTAATAGCCCCGATAACATTAGCCCACTTAAAAGTGAAGAAAAAGAACTTAACGATGCAGATATTAAATGGGTAAGTTTTAAACAACAATTTTTTAATGCTACTATTATTGCCGATAACGAATTTTTAAAAGGCGGTAGTTTTGTAAAATTAGGCGAACGCCCAAATTCAACCACCGTTGTAAAAGCCGTATCAACGGAGTTAGGCATACCTTACAAACATTTACCAAACGAAAAATTTGGCTTTAAATTTTATTTTGGTCCAAACCATTACAACACGTTAAAAGACTATGGTAACGAATTAGAAAAAATTGTACCTACTGGTTGGAGCATCTTTAGCTACATAAATAAATGGATGGTAATACCATTATTTAATAATTTAGGTAGCATTAATATGGGGATAGTAATTTTAATACTAACCCTTATTGTAAAAATAATTTTACTACCAATTGCTTACAAAACCTATATGAGCGGGGCGCGTATGCGCGTATTAAAGCCTGAAACCGATGCTTTAAACGCTAAGTACGAAAAGAACCCCGACCCTATGAAAAAACAACAGGAGCAAATGGCCTTGTATCGAAAAGCGGGGGTTAATCCATTAAGCGGTTGTTTACCTATGTTGCTTCAATTTCCTATTTTAATTGCGTTGTTTGCTTTTTTACCCGCTGCTATTGAGTTGCGCCAACAAGGTTTTTTATGGGCCGATGATTTAAGTACTTATGATACTGTTTTAAATTTTGGACAAATACCTTTTATTAGTTGGGCCTATGGCGACCATGTAAGCTTATTTGCCGCCTTAATGTTTGTAAGTACCATTATTTACACCTACATGAATAGTAGTTTAATGCCACAGCAAAATACACAAATGCCCGGTATGAAATTTATGATGTATTTTATGCCCGTAATATTTTTAGCGGTAATGAATAAGTATGCTGCAGGTTTAAGTTGGTATTATTTTTTAGCAAATATGTTTACCTTTTTACAAAACTACGCTATGAAATTTATTATTAAAGATAGCAGCATTAGAGCCACCTTAGAAGCCAACATGAAAAAACCTACTAAAAAAGGTGGTTTTGCCCAACGCTTAGAAGATATGGCAAAACAACGCCAGCAACAACAAATTGGCAGTAAGAAAAAGTAGATTTTAAGAGGGTTAGCACCGTAA
Source organism: Bacteroidota bacterium (assembly GCA_025363015.1). Lineage (GTDB taxonomy): Bacteria > Bacteroidota > Bacteroidia > B-17B0 > Aurantibacillaceae > Aurantibacillus. The sequence goes on along the minus strand of JANYEQ010000030.1, from coordinate 8,193 downwards.
AATGAAGGATTAAAGGGCGCAAACTAAGCGTTGCTAAAACATAAAAATTAATTATGTGCTTACAATAAAAATTTTGTTTTAATCATTTTTTATTTTTTCTTTGTTAAATGATTAAACGCTTCATTAAAAGTAGCCTTGTAGCTACTTTTTTAATACTATTGTGCCTAAACCCATTTAAAGGTAAGGCTCAAAACTCATCCAGCGATGCGGGCTCTATACATGGTAATTTTCAGATAGATGCACAATATTATACCCCCGATAGTTTAATTGGTGCGCCCAAAGTGCCCGAAAAAATGCTATCAAACGCTTATGGAAATATAAATTACCAAAAAGATAAATTTAGTGCTGGTGTACGTTATGAGGCTTACAACAACGTTATGCAAGGATTTGATAGCCGTTACAAAGGCCAAGGTATTACCAATAGGTTTGTACGTTACCAAGATAAATTATTAGATATTACCATTGGTAATATTTACGAGCAGTTTGGTAGCGGTTTGTTATTTAGAACTTATTATGAGCCCGGTTTGTTGTACGATAATTCGTTAGATGGTATTCGCGTTATTTCTAACCCTTACAAAGGTTTTACCTTTAAAGCACTGGCTGGTAAGCAACGCAGTTTTTTTACCGTTGGGCAAGGCATTGTGCGCGGTTTTGATGGCGAATTAAACGTAAACGAATTGTTAGATTCCTTAGCAAAAAATATTAAAACCAAAGTCATTTTAGGCGGTAGTTTTGTTAGCAAATACCAAGCCGACCAAGACCCCAACTTTAAACTGCCCGAAAACGTTGGTAGTTACGGTGGGCGTATAAATATTATTAGAGAAGGTTTTAATTTTTATGGCGAATATGTTATTAAAGAAAACGACCCTAGCGCAGCAAACGCAGTAACAGTTGGTGGTAAAAATTATTATAGCTACAAACAAGGCGATGCGGCTTTTATATCCAGTTCGTATGCTACCAACGGTTTTTCGTTTTTAGTACAATTAAAACGTATAGATAATATGAGTTATAGAAGTGATAGAGATGCCACACTTTCTAACTTATTAATAAACTATTTACCAGCCACAACCAAACAACATACCTATTTAATGCCTGCTTACAGCCCTTATGCCACGCAGCCTGTTGGCGAAGTTGGTGGCTTAGCCGAATTGCAATACAAGTTTAAAAAGGGAACCTTATTAGGTGGAAAATATGGTACCGAAATTACCTTAAACTACTCGCACGCTAGCGGTTTAAAACAAATTGGGGTAAATGATAGTACGACTAATTCAACCTTATATAAAACCGATTATTTTTCGAAAAATACATTTACTACCAAATCATCGTCGTACAATACATTTGGCATAGCGCGAGGTTCTGATTATTATCACGATTTTTTTGTAGAGATAAATAAAAAATTCTCTAAAAAAGTAAAGGCTACTTTTATGTATGCTAACCAATTTTATAATAAAAACATTGTTCAATTTGGGTCTAAGAATGCAGGATACAACAATATAATTTCTAATATTGGCGTTATTGATATTACTTATAAATACAAATCTAATGGCACTATTCGATTAGAAACCCAAGGCTTGTTTAGAGATAATAAAGATACTTTAAATTTAGGTAGTTGGGCTACAGCCTTAGCAGAGTGGACACCAAACTCGCATTTTTTTGTTGCTGTTTTAGATCAATATAATTACGGTAACCCTGTAAAAAATTTACAATTGCATTATTTATTGATAACTGCTGGCTATAGCAATGGGCCACACCGCATTAGTTTTAGTTATGGCAAGCAACGTGCAGGTATTTTTTGTGTAGGTGGCGTGTGTAGAACTGTACCTGCAAGTAATGGCTTTGCTATTTCAATAACCAGTAGTTTTTAAAAAAGCCAGCTATTTTTTTACTATATTTACTTAATAAATTAATACCACCATGAAAAAATTAATTTTAATTAGTACCGCACTAATCGCCATTTGTTTTACAAGTTGCGATAAAGTAACAAACCCCATTGTGAATAGTAGCACTACCCCTGCACCCACCACAAATACCAATGTTAGAAAAGTTTTAATTGAAGATTATACTGGGCAAAAATGTGGCAATTGCCCACCAGCCGCTGCACAAGCCGAAGCTTTAATTAACCAATACCCTGGTAAAGTAATTGCTATTGCCGTGCACTCAGGCGATTTTGCTAAAATATTTCCGCCCACTTTTCCAACCTCCTACACCACACAAGCAGGTGTTGATTGGAATGGTGCTTCGGGCTTTAATATTAGTAATGGACTTGGTAATCCTAATGGCATGATAAATCGAAAAGATTATGGTAGCGGTTTAGTTAAAAAAGAAACAGCTTGGTCTACTTACACAGGTTTAGCATTAAACGATACCTATATTTTAAAATTAAGTTTAACCCCAACTTATGATGCTGCAACTAGAATTTTAAATACTGCTATAAAAGCAAAGTTTAAAACTCCTTATGCTAGTAATACAGTAATTACCTTAGTAATAACCGAAGATAGTATTATTGGGCCGCAAAAAGATTACACCAAAAACCCAGATGTTATTCCAAATTATGTATTTATGAATATGCTACGTGGCGATATTAATGGGTCTTGGGGCACAGTTTTAAAAAATGCCCCAATTGCAGCAAACGATTCAATAAGCACATCGTTTACTAATTTTAGTATTAATAGCACGTTTAACGATAAACAACTTTATGTTGTAGGTTTTGTTTCTGATGCCACTACCAGAGAAGTGCTTCAAGTTGAAAAAGTAAAAATTAGGTAATTTATACCTCCATTAAATTACCACATTTAAAATGCTGTTGCGGGCAAGCCTTATACCCATGCAAACCACAAGGTTTGCACGCTAAGTTTTTAACTTCTATAATTTTACTATCATCGCTTAACGGCCCAAAACCAAACTGGGGCACCGTGCTTGTAAAAAATGCTGTAACAGGCGCATTTACAGCCGATGCTAAATGCAAAGGTGCGCTATCGTTTACATAATTTTGTTTAGCATGCTTCATTAAAGCACACGATTGTAGTAATGATAATTTACCAGCCAATACCTGTATATTAGAATGTTTACTTTGTTGTTTTATGGTATTACATAAATCAACATCGTTGGGCGCACCTAACAAATAAATGGTAGTGGTCATATCAATTTTAGTACTTAACTCCACCCATTTTTGAATAGGCAATTGTTTTGTAAACCATACCGAAGCTGGCGCCATACACACATATTTTTGTGTAAAATAAGGTTTAATAGCTGCTTCATCAACTTCACTAGGGTATAATTTTGGTTTAAAAACGTTGGTATCTGTAAAATCTTGTACTAATTGATTGTAACGTTCCGTTTCGTGCAAACCATTTCCAATACTATGTTTTACGGTAAAATTAAATAAAAACGAAAACGGATTTTGGGTGTAACCCGCCATAAATTTAGCCCCACTAAAGGCGGTTAAAAACCCAGAACTAGCGTAACGATGGCAGTTAATAACGCAATCGTATTTATTTTTTCGAATGGTAAATAATAACTTAAATAAATTTTTAAACTTTTGTTGCTGCTTGTTCCAAACTAAGGTTTCTTTTAAAAATGGATGCTTACTGTACACCGCTTCGTTACCCTTACGCACCAATATTGTAATGCTAGCATTAGCAAAATGGTGATGCATTTTTTCAACCATACTAGAGGCTAATATGGCATCGCCAATAAATGCAGTTTGTATAATTAATATCTTTTTATAGGTTACCAAGGTTAAGCAAATTTATAATATATAATTTAAACACTATTCATTAATAAATTTAAAAATCGTTTTTATTCTTTCATTAAAGCATTATCTTTAAGGCATTAATGAAAAAGCTATTATTAGTATTATTTAGTGTAATTAATACATTTTGTTTTTCTCAAAAAATAGATAAACAAAATGCAAGGTTTACTATTCGTGGTAATGTTGGTATTCCTCGTACCATCAATAGTAAAATGTTTCGCACTGCATTTAATGGGGTTTTTGAGGCTAACCTAAGTTTTAATGCACGTGTATTTAATAATTATTATGTAGGCTTAGGTTATCAAATTTCGCATTTTCAAAATAATAAATTCTTACAGTTTCAATATTTTAACAATAGCGTACCCTATAATACACGTATTACAGGCAATGCTGGTTTTTTAAAACTAGGTTTTGACAAATTCTTTTCGGACAAAGGATACATGAGTTATTCTATAAACACGGGGGTAATGCAATGTAAATACGCTAATGTAAATTTAGATACCAACATCAGCAATAAGCCTTATGGTAACCAAGTATTTATTACACCTTATGTTCAGCCCGAAGTAAGCGTAAATTTTTTAGTTGAAAATAATTTAAGTTTCTCTATTATGCTAAGCTACACAACCTTATTTACTAAGTTTGACCCTAAAGCCCCGCGCTTTAATCAGTTTGAAGACGTTAGTAAAGCTAATAACAGCCATTTTATGAGCTGGATAAATATTGGTTTTGGTTTTAATATTTTAATAAATAACAAATCAAATAGCACATTTAGCAATGCACCATCTACAGTTGAATAACACTAAATTATCCTAAAACAAAATCTCCTATTAACTAAACATTACTGACTAACCTCTAACGACTATACTAAATGATAACCGCCGAAACACCCGTAAAATTTGATCGTAAGAAACACAAAGACGATACCCTTTTAACCTTGTATAAAAACACGCTTAAACCGCGTATGATTGAAGAAAAAATGTTGTTACTTCTTCGTCAAGGTAAAATATCAAAATGGTTTAGCGGCATAGGGCAAGAAGCCATTTCGGTAGGTGTTGCAACAGCACTTAATACCGATGAATATATTTTACCCATGCACCGTAATTTGGGCGTATTTACCACACGCGGCATTCCATTAAACCGTTTGTTTTCACAGTTTCAGGGCAAGCCAAGTGGCTTTACGCAAGGGCGCGATAGAAGTTTTCATTTTGGTACACAAGAATATAAAATTGTAGGAATGATTTCGCATTTGGGCCCGCAGTTAGGCGTAGCCGATGGCATTGCATTAGCCAACAAAATAAAAAAAAATAAACATGTTACCGTTGTATTTAGTGGCGATGGTGGTGCTAGCGAAGGCGATTTTCACGAAAGTATAAACACTGCTGCCGTATGGGATTTACCCGTAATTTTTGTAATAGAAAATAATGGCTATGGATTAAGTACCCCCAGTAACGAACAATTTAAATGCAAATCCTTTGCCGATAAAGCCATTGGTTACGGTATTGAAGGTGTAAGTATTGATGGAAACAATGTTTTAAAAGTTTACGAAACAGTAAAAAATTTAGCCGAAAGTATACGCGAAAATCCACGCCCTGTAATACTAGAATGCGTAACTTTTCGTATGCGTGGACACGAAGAAGCCAGCGGCACAAAATATGTACCTAAAGAATTGTTTGATGTATGGGGGCGTAAAGACCCTGTAAATACATTTGAAAATTATTTAATTAGCGAAGGTGTTTTAACAGATGATATTATTGAAAAAATAAGAGCAGGAATAAAAACCGAAATTGATGCTGGTTTAGAGTTGGCTTTTGCCGAAACGCTTCCACCACCAAATACATTAAAAGAAATTACCGAATTATATAAGCCATTTGTTGTAAGCAATGCTACACCAAGTAATGATTTAAAAACTAATATGCGTTTAATTGATGCTATTAGTAATGCTATGAAATTAGCCATGCAAAAGCACCCTAACTTAGTATTAATGGGGCAAGATATTGCCGAGTATGGAGGCGTATTTAAAATTACCGATGGTTTTGTAGAAGAATTTGGTAAAGATAGAGTGCGCAATACCCCCCTGTGCGAAAGTGCTATTTTAGGTACAGGCTTTGGCTTATCTATTAACGGACACAAAGCCATGGTGGAAATGCAATTTGCCGATTTTGTTACCGAAGGGATGACACAAATTATAAATAACCTTGCAAAAAGCCATTACCGTTGGGGGCAACATGCCGATGTGGTGGTGCGTATGCCAACAGGCGCAGGTGTTGCTGCAGGCCCTTTTCATAGCCAAAGTAACGAAGCTTGGTTTTTTAAAACACCAGGTTTAAAAATTGCTTACCCTGCTTTTCCAAGTGATGCTAAGGGTTTATTGTTAGCCGCTTTTGAAGACCCTAACCCCGTTATGTTTTTTGAACACAAAGGCTTGTACCGCAGTATTAGCGAAGATGTACCAACAGATTATTACACCATACCTTTTGGCAAAGCCCGCTTAGTAAAAGAAGGCAGCCATGTTACCATTGTAAGTTATGGTTTAGCCGTGCATTGGGCATTAGATTATTTAAATGAAAATACCGATGTAAGTGCAGATTTAATTGATTTAAGAACCCTAGCGCCCTTAGATACGGAAGCTATTTATACCTCTGCAAAAAAAACAGGCAAAGTTATGATACTACACGAAGATACATTAACGGGTGGTATAGGTGGCGAAATAGCCGCTTTAATTACCGAAAATTGCTTTGAGTATTTAGATGCACCTGTAATGCGCGAGGGTAGTTTAGATACACCCGTACCCATGAATGCCGACTTAGAGATTAATTTTTTACCTAAAGAACGTTTTAAACAAAAAATGATACATTTATTAAATTACTAAATACATAATGCCACAACACAACATTAATATTGAAGGAATAAAGCTATACGGCTATCATGGTTGTTTAGATGAAGAAGCAAAAATTGGTGGTAATTATATTGTAGATGTTTACATGACTACCGATTTTACCTTAGCGGCCCAAACAGACGACCTCAGCCAAACTATTGATTATTGTGCTATTTACCAAATTAGTAAAACACAAATGGCCATACGCAGTAAATTAATTGAACACGTATGCGAACGTATTTTTACGCAAATAAAATTTAATTTTTTAACCATTACACATTTACACGTTAAGCTAACAAAACTATTACCACCCATGAATGGTAATGTAGAAAAAGTAAGTGTTGAAATAAAAGATTAAAATTAAAGCCTTTCAAATTTAATTGAAAGGCTTTAATTTTAAAATACATATTATGTTTTAAACTACTAGTAACATGTAGGGGTCGCTCCAACTTTGTTGCCCATCTTTAGTTATTAGAGCTACCCTAAACCAATACTTAACGCCGGGGGTAAGCCCTGTAAGGGTAGTTTTGCTTTGCATTGTAATTTTTTGTTGTACCCAATCATTACTGCTCAGGGGGTCTAAACACATGTGCCATATATAGCCACAATTACTGCCGGCTTTGGTTTCTAAATCAGCCGTACCACTTAATATACCATGTTTAGCACTAAACGATTTTGCAATTTTAGTAGCGCTTTGTTTTAAATCAAAACCACTACTTAGGGCTGTTACTTCGTTAGTGTTACTTTCAAACTCTACATAAGCAGCAATAGCTTTTAGGTTACGTAATAGTTCGCGTTGTTTGGCGTACACATCTGCAGTGGTATCTAAACCACCTAAACTGGCACTGGCAATAGCCGCTTTTAAATCGGCATTTTTTGTAGTAAGCATTGCCACAGTTGGGTAAGGGCTTGGAAAAGCCGTGTTGCCTGTAAGCGAAGCAATTACCTTATCGGCAAATACGGTTTGTTGGGGTGCGCTGTAACTTCTAAAGTGTAGCGCAATAATTACATTTTTCATTTTATATTAGGTTTGTTCTTAAAAGTGGGGCGGCAGCTACACGGTTTGTGTAATTTACTTTTAAGATTTTTTTTTATAAACTGCTTACCTTAGTAAAACTTTAATCATTCTATTTTATGTTGTTAAATACTTTAACGCAAAAATTAAGTAAAAGTTACGTTGCTTAACATTTTTTAAGAAATTATGCATAGCAATAAGTACAACTACTGTAAAACTTTAAAACCAGTAGTACACCACCCTATACCAGTAGTTTTACTAAACCACACGCTTGTAAAATTTTAAAACCAGTAGTGCGCCACCCTATACCAGTAGTTTTATTAAGCCCTACGCTTGTAAAACTTTAAAACCAGTAGTGTAACACCCTATACCTATAAGTTTACTAAGCCACACGCTTGTAAAATTTTAAAACCAGTAGTGTAACACCCTATACCAATAGGTTTAGTAAACCCCACGCGTGCAAAATTTTAAAACCAGTAGTGTAACACCCCATACCAATACGTTTGGGCATTTAGCAAATTATTTAACAGATTAATAATTAACAAAAATTTG
>JANYEQ010000011.1 GCA_025363015.1 Bacteroidota bacterium | reverse complement strand
AGCAGTAACGTTTGTAAGTGTATCGTTACAAATAGTAGCCGTTGTACATGTATTAATTGTAATTACTTTTGTGTTTGAATTTGCACCTACCGAATTAGTAGCAGCTACTGTAATGCTATAACTACCTGGTGTTGTAAAATTAATACTAGGACTTGTAGCAGTATTACTTGGGTTAAAGGTTACACCTCCTGATGGGTTTGCGCTCCAAACATAAGTTGGAACTGGTGTACCGTTTGTAGTATTGTTTGTAACAACTGCAGAGTTTGTACAACCGCTGGTATTCATGGTAAAGTTAGCAGTTGGTGTAGCTGCAGAAAGTGTACATAAAGTACTAGCACTAGTAGTTAATAACATTCTATAAGTACCATTAGCCATGGTTGTTTGCATGCGCGTACGTTGATCGGTTGTAAACATATACATACAAAGATCATCTGTATAATCCATAAAATTCATAAACATTTCACCAGTTGTATTTCCAGTACATGTTCCAACTTTATAAGGATGCGTAGGGCAACCAAAATTTGATTGTTGAGCTGTGGGCGTATCGTTACAATAATCGGTTAAACAAGTACCATCTCCCCAAATATGGCGTAAACCTAACCAGTGACCAACTTCATGCGTTGTTGTTCTACCTTTATGGTAAGGTGCATTTGAAGTAGCTGTACCTACACTTCCAATGGATTTATTTAAAATTACAACGCCATCAGTTGTTGCCGTTCCAAAAGGACCACTTAAACCTGTTAAGCCAGTACCACCTGGAAAAGTAGCATAGCCTAATAAACCACTTCCTAAATCTAAAGCCCAAATGTTTAAATAACGGGTTGGGTCCCAAATTGTAGCTGGTTTAATGGTTCCGTCAACATATGCTTGTGTGTAACCAGAGGTTGTCCAACCATTGCTAACACTGTTTATTCTATCAATACCAGGCTCTACTAATGTAACACCTGAAGGATTTTTTTGAGCTAAACAAAAACTAATATTACAATTTGCTTTAAGCGAAGCAAATACGGCAGGTACATTACCATTATTTAATCCGGTACCAGCATAATCGGCATTTAATATGTTTACCTGATCGTTAACTTGTGCTTGGCTGATATTAAAACCTACGCCTACTGCTTGCCCACTATGTATAACGTGAAAAACTACAGGAATGGTATAGTTTACTTGTTGCGCTTTATAATTAGGATTAGCAGCTTTAAATTCTTCTACTTTTTGATTAAACCAAGCGTCCCATGCCGCACTAGGAATTTGTGTACCACAATTTCTTTGAGGAATTGTAGTGTTAGCGTTTAGTGTTTGTACACTTTGGTTTTTTAAAGCAATTTTGCCTGTTTGAGCGCTAATACCCAGCGAAAGACATAAAGCTGCTACGGTAAGTTGTAAGTTTATTTTCATATTTTTTGTGTTTGTTTAGTTTTAGTTTAGCTAAGTTACAAAATTTAATTTAATTAAACAAAACCGCTTGTGTAATTTATAGGCATTTATTATAAATTAAAAATCTAAAATTTTAGGCCAATAATTAATATATCATCTATTTGTTCTAATTTACCCCGCCAATTGTTAATGTAATTGTGTAGGTATTGTTTTTGCTCATTGGCAGAAAGTGAATGAATTTCTATTAAAATTTCTTTAAAGCGTTTGGTAGTTAGTTTTTTGTTTTTAAGGCTACCAAATTGGTCGGCATAGCCATCGCTAAAAATATAAACGCTATCGCCTTTTTGTAATTCAACGGTATGTTGCTCAAAAACTTGGTTATAATCGGTATGCCCACCAATGGCATGTTTTGTGGCTTTAATGTCTTCTATTTCGGTAGCATTATTTTTTACAATCCATAATGGGCGATTAGCAGCAGAGTATGTTATGCTATAGTTTTGTTCTGAAATTTGTTCAATTTTACATAGGGCAATATCCATACCGTCTTTAGCGCTATTTTCGGTATTTTGCTTTAAGGCATTTTTAATATTTTTATTTACTAATTCTAATAATTTATGTGGCTCGGTTTCAAATTCTACAGCTTTGTTTAGGTTTTCAATAGCTATTAAACTCATTAATGCACCAGGTACGCCATGCCCTGTACAATCGGCGGCCGCAATTAAGATTGATGATTTAGGATTTTCGATTGAGGATGTGTTTAAATCTTTAAACCAATAAAAATCGCCGCTTACAATATCTTTAGGTTGATAAAGAATAAAACTGTTTGTCAAGGCTTTTTTAATATCCTCTTCGTCGGGCAAAAGCGCTAGTTGTATGTGTTTACTGTAGTTGATGCTATCAGTAATTTCAACATTTTTAAGCTGTAATTCTTTTTTTTGTTCGTTTATTTCGCTCGTTCTTTCTAGTACTTGCTCTTCTAGCATTTTATTTTGATTGGCCAACAGTTCTTGCTTTTCTTGCTGTTGAATAATAGTTTGTTGAAATAAATCTTCGTTTTTAGTTAATTGAACTTTTAAATTTTTATTGGTCTGCGCAAAATCCCATGCTAAAAAAACAGACATAAATATTGGAATACTTACTATAGACAATATAAAAAACAATACAAACAAAAAAACATAAGTAGGATTTTCGCTAATATTTATTTGTCCACCATTAAAAAACATTGCAATTACCAAACTAAAAACAAAAAAACAAAAAAAGCCAAAACCCATACCAATTATTTTTACACCTTTTATTTTGTTTTTTATTGCCACAATTAGTGTTCTTATTACTTCTATTAAAATAATTAATGCTAAGAGAATACCTAGTAAAATAAAATTTTTGTTTACAATTGGTAAAACCGATGTTATTATTGTTATAATTAAAAATACTTTATATTGCTTAGGAAATTTAGGAAAAAATAAAGAGTATAAAACTGTAAGTAATTGCAAAAAGAAAAATGGGACAGAAATTAAAACAAATAAATTTAATAATTCAATAATATATGTTTTTGATAAAATAGTAATGGTTAAAAAAGCATGTAAACAATAATAACCATACAGCAAGCAAAATAATGCAAAATAGAGATTTGATTTTCTTTCCTTATAAAATAAATACAATAAAAAATGTATTAAACCAATGGTAGCAAAAAAAATAAAAAGCCCGAAACCTAATTCTGATGATAATAGAATATCGTCAATTTTAAAAGTGTAAAAAGCCTCACTGTTTTGTATTATAAATTTTATAAATCCTGCAGAAATTTCACCATTTGAAGAATAACTATGCTCATAGGATTGATTTGAATATTTAATAGCAATTACATTATCTGCACCATAAATTGGAATTATAAATAATGGAGTGTTTTCGCCTGTATTACGCTCTTCATCACTTTCGGTTTTAGCAATTTTACCAATTTTTTGTAATAAAATGCCGTTTAAATAAATTTCAGAGGCACCCTTTTGGCTAATACTAATTAGTAAAGGCGTATTTTTAAAATTGGAATCAATAAAAATATGTTTTCTAAACCAAGCAAAACCCTTAAAATTTATTTTTTTAACGTTATTTTGACTTAAAATGAGAGGTGTTTTAGGCCAAGATGAATCCGCAAATTCTTTTTTTGAAAAAATAATATTATCCGTTGTATTATAAAGCCAAATACTATCTTGTAAATTAATTTTAAATGTTTTAA
>JANYEQ010000138.1 GCA_025363015.1 Bacteroidota bacterium | reverse complement strand
CACCATCCGCAGTTAAAAAATTTATTTCCCTGTGGCGAAGGCGCAGGCTATGCTGGTGGCATTGTAAGTGCAGCAATGGATGGCGAACGTTGCGCTTCAGTTTTACAATTTTAATTTTTCTTTTTTTAATATTCGTTCAATATATTTTTCTGTTGGCAACAAACTTTGCTGTATGCGTTTGGCGTAGTGTATGCTATCTAAAATTTCTTTTTGTTTTTCGTCAACAATATTTTTTTGATTTTCAACTAGGTTTTTTTGTTGTTGTATAATTGTTTTTTGTCGGTTGGTTATTCTAAAACGATTAAACATAAAAATACCAAATAAAACGGTTAGCCCTAAACCGCCATACAAAAAATAACGCTGTATTTTTTCTTGTTTTAGTTTTATGGTAGTTAGTTTTTTTTCTTCGGCAACCCGCACACTATCGGCGGCGGCCTTTTTTTCGTATTCGTATTTTAGTTCAGTTTTTATCGCAGCTTTTTTAGACTCTTGATTATTTATACTGTCATGCATCAAGGTGTAAAGTTGGTACATATCTAAAGCTAGTTTTGAATTATTTTGTTTTTTATAAATTCTATACATTAAAGCAGCAGCTTTAAATATATCAGTTGGGTATCCTAATTCTTTGGCAAGTAATAGGCTTTTATTACCATAAATTGTTGCAACCGAAAGTTGATTTTTTTTCAAATTTAAAAAACCTAAACTGTAATAACCTTCAGCTAAACCTTTTTTATCCTTTAATTCTTCTCTAATCCTTACGCTTTCATTTATGTATTTGGAAGCAGAATCATAATTACCTTTATTTAAATATATTGAAGCTATATTATTAAGAATGTATCCCATTCCGTTTTTATAATCAATATCCTGAAGTATTTTAAGAGCTTTAGCATTCAAATCTAAAGCTTTTGAGGTATCTCCTTGTTTTACGTAAATAAGGCTAATATTAGACATACATTCTGCTATACCTTGTTTATTATTTGTTTCTTTTCTGTATTTTAAACATTTGAGGCTCATCTCTAAAGCTTTTGGTGTTTCGCCTTGCGAATCTAAAATTTTCGCAATATTATTATATGCTACTGCTATTCCATCTTTATTATTTATTTCTTCTTGCAATTTTAAATTCTTATTAAAGTAATCGATTGAATTTGGAATATCTCCTTGACTAAATAATAGAAATCCAATATTATTTAAAGTAAGTCCCATACCTTTTTTATCACCTATTTCTTTTTGAATGTTAAGCCCTTTTTTGTAAGTTTCTAAAACCTTATTTAACTTGCCTTGATTAAAATAGATTACGCCAATATTGCTTAATGAATTTGCAATTCCTTTCTTGTCATTTATTTGTTCTCTTATTTTTATACTTTTATAATAGTAATAAAGGGCTAATTCAAAATTTCCCTTAACGTTATTTATGTACCCAATATTATTTAAAGCCTCTGCTTTGTATTTTAAAAATAAGGTTTCTACTTTTTTATTATTTTTTAGTGATTCGTTTTTAAGATTTTCTTCAGAAATTAAAAGTAATTGTTGGTTATATTTTGGCCATATATTATCATCTCCTTCCTTCTCTATCATTAAAAGGAGTAATTTACATTTTACAGAATCCTGAACTGCTATTTTTAGTTCTGAGGTTAAAGAATCAATGGTATTGTTTTGGGAATGGCAAGGTAATAGCCAAATTGATATAAAAACAAAAAAATAAAAATATTTTAACGAATTTTTCAAATTATGATTTAGTATTAATAATACGTCTTATATATTTTTCAGTTGGCAACAAATTTTGTTGAATGCGTTTGGCGTAGTGTATGCTATCCAATATTTCTTTTTGCTTTTCGTCCACTATATGTTTTTGTTTTTCTACAACTAACTTTTGTTCTTCAATTATATTTTTTTGTTTTTGAGTTACTCTAAAACGATTAAACATAAAAATACCAAATAAAACGGTTAACCCTAAGCCACTATACAAAAAATAACGTTGTGTTTTTTCTTGTTTTAATTTCACGTTGCTTAGTTTTTTTTCTTCGGCAACTTTTACGCTATCGGCGGCTGCTTTTTTTTCGTATTCGTATTTTAGCTCTGATTTTATAGATGCTTTTTTATTTTGTTCGTTGTTTATACTATCTCGCATTTGAATAAATAACTCATAATTTTCTAAAGATTTTTTATAATCTTTTTTCAATTTATATATTTGGGTAAGCTGGTTAGCAGCACTTTTAATTCTTTCGGGGTTTTTGATATCTTTACTAATTTGTAAGGCTTTTAAAGAGTATTCTAGAGCGCTTTCTATTTTTTTTTGCTTGAAATATAATTCGCCAATCAAGTTAAGAGAAAATGATAAGCCTTTTTTATCATCAATTTCTTCTTCTATTTTTAAGCTTTTCATAAAATAATTTAGGGCAATAGTTGTTTCATTTTTTTTTGAATAGGTTGAACCCATATTATTTAGTATATATGCAACGCCAGACTTATTCCCAGTTTCTTCATAAGTTTTTAAACTTTTATTACCGAATTCAATCGCTTTTTCGCTATTACCCTGCGCATCGTATGTAGCTGAGATATTGTTTAAAGAGTTAGCAATGCCTTCTTTATCTTTTATGGCTTCAAATAGTTGTAACCCTTTGGAATAATATTCTAAAGATTTTGAATAATCGCCTTGTCCAAAATAAATTATGCCAATATTACTTAGTGCGTATGCTATTCCATTTTTATTACCTGTCATCTCATGTAACTTTAAACTTTTAATAAAATAATCTAGAGCTTTTTTTATATCTCCAAGGCTTTGATATGCAGTGCCAATGCTGTTATACGAGTATGCTAAACCAACCATATTATTAATTGATGTATTTACCTCTATGCTTTTAAAGTATAATGCAATAGCTTTATCTATAAAACCTTTATTCTGATATATTCCGCCTAAATTATTTAGTGTTGCCGCTATCCCATTTTTATCGTCAATTTCTTCTTGTATTTTTAAGGCTTGCTCAAAATATTTTCTTGCTTCATTTGGATTGCCTTTTTGATTTTCCCACCATCCGGTATTGTTTAACGAAGCCGCAAGATATTTTGAATAGGTTTTGTATAATGGGCTTGTGTTTGAGATAGTTTTTAAGTTTTTTAAGGCTATTTTTTTTAATTCATTGTTGTATTTTGGCCATATTTCATCATTGTACTCAATCTCAATCATCGAATTTAAGCTGTTACAACGAGTGGTATCGTGAATAGAGTTTTTAGTTTGATTTATATTTTGTGCTATAATTTTATTATAAAATATAAAACATACTATACAAGTAAAAATATATGTTTGTAAATATTTCAACTCTTATTATTTTTTAAAACCCTATCCATAAACTTTTCAGTTGGCAACAAACTTTGTTGTATGCGTTTGGCGTAACGTATGCTGTCTAAAATTTCTTTTTGTTTTTCGTCCACTATATGTTTTTGTTTTTCAACTAAGGTTTTTTGTTCTTCAATTATATTTTTTTGTTTTTTGGTAATTCTAAAGCGGTTAAACATAAATAAGCCAAATAAAGCTGTTAAACCTAAGCCGCCGTATAAAAAGTAACGTTGGTTTTGTTCGTGTTTAAATTTTACGTTGCTTAACTTTTTTTCTTCAACTACTAAAACACTATCAGCAGCTGCTTTTTTTTCGTACTCGTATTTAAGTTGGCTTTTAATACTTGCTTTTTTAGTTTCTTGGTTACTAATACTATCACGCATTTGTATGTATAGTTCGTAGTTTAATAAAGCGTTTTTGTAATCGCTAGTGGCTTTGTAAATTTTCATCAAACTATGAGCCGCACTTTTAATCCTATCAGCAAGGCCTATTTCTTTACTAAGGATAATACTTTTACTACAATACGTTAAGGCTTCATTATTTTTTTTTTGATAGAAGTAAACGCTTCCAATACCGTTTAAAGAATAAGCTATTCCATTTTTATTTCCTACCTCTTCAAATAATTTTAGGCTTTTAGTAAAGCATTCAAAAGCTTTAGGCATAGTTCCGCTAGCGGCATAAATATCTGCAATATTATTAAGAGAAATAGCAATTTGATTTTTATTTCCAATTCCCTCATCTATTCTCATACTTTCATTAAAGCATTCTAAAGCTTTTAATTTATTGCCTTGTTCACTATAAATTTGCCCAATGTTGTTTAAGGAAATGGCTATTTCGTTTTTACCACCAATTTCTTGAAATATTTTTAGGCTTTTTTTATAATACTCTAAAGCTTTTTTCAACTCTTGTTGCGATTTGTAAACAAGCCCAATATTATTAAGAGAATTAGCTATCCCTTTTTTATTGCCTATCTCTTCTTGTACTCTTAAACTTTTATCATAACAATCTAAGGCTTTAGCAATATTTCCTTGGGTGTTGTAAATATATCCAATGTTGTTAAGCGAAGTTGCTAATCCTATTTTATCATGTATATTATTTTGTATTTTTAAACTTTTATAATAGTATTCTAAGGCAGTAAGTATTTCTCCTTTTTCGTTTAAAATATAACCTATATTATTATAAGCTTGCGCAGCGTACCTTAAAAATACGTTGTATAATGGTGTATTTGGTAGTGTATTTTTTAAATTATATTCGGCTATATTTTTTAATCGTTCATTATACTTTGGCCAAACAGCGTTATCATTCTCCGCCTCTATCATGGCATTTAAAATAGTACAGCGTGTGGTATCATTTTTAGCTGCTTTTAACGCTAATTTTAACGAATCAAGCGCCTTAGCTTGTGCAAAACCCCAAAAAGGTGCTAAAAAAATGAGTATTTTTACAAGCGTTAACATGGTTAAAAGTATTAATTTAATTCAAAAAGCCTTACATCTTAATTATTTTTTAAAAATAATTTGTTAATCTAAAAAAACTCACTACATTTGCACCCCTTATTAAAGGAAAATACTTAAAAAACAATAAAAAGTGGACGCATTAAGTTATAAAACACAATTTGCCAACAAAGCAACTGCCAATAAGGAATGGTTGTTAGTTGATGCTGAAAATGAAGTAGTTGGTCGTTTAGCCTCAAAAGTAGCAATGTTGTTACGTGGCAAGCATTTAACAAGCTTTACACCGCATGCAGATGCTGGTAGCAACGTAATTATTATAAACGCTGAAAAAGTGCGTTTTACAGGTAAAAAATTAACCGATAAAGAATACATTCGTTACACTGGTTACCCAGGTGGTCAGCGTTTTGCTAGCCCAAAACAATTATTAGCTACAAAACCCGAAGAAATTTTAGCGCATGCCATTCATGGTATGTTGCCAAAAGGACGTTTGGGTCGCCAGTTAAATACAAATATACGTATTTTTGCAGGTACGGCTCATGGGCACGAAGCACAACAACCAAAGAAAATAGATTTAAGCAAAATTAAATAATTAACAAGTAAATGGAAGTAACAAACACATCTGGTCGCCGTAAAACTTCAGTAGCACGCGCATACGTTACACAAGGTAGCGGTAGTATTATTGTAAACGGTAGAGATTATAAAGAATATTTTAAAACGCCAACCTTACATTTTTATGTAACACAATCTTTAAAAGTATCAAATGCTTTAGATAGTTATGATGTAAAAGTAAACGTTAAAGGTGGTGGTACAACTGGGCAAGCACAAGCTATTCGTTTAGCCATTGCTAAAGCTTTAGTAGAAAACAATGCCGAATTAAAACCAAACTTACGTGCCGAAGGTTTAATTACCCGCGACCCTCGTATGGTTGAACGTAAAAAATTCGGTCAAAAGAAAGCCCGTGCACGTTTCCAATTCAGCAAACGTTAATAGATTTACTAACAAAGATTATACAAAAAATATGTCAGCAAGAACATCATTTAACGAATTACTAGAATCAGGCGCACATTTTGGGCATCTAAAAAGCAAATGGAATCCAGCAATGGCTCCTTATATTTATTCTGAAAAAAACGGAATTCATATTATTGATTTAAACAAAACTGTTGTAAAAATAGAAGAAGCGGCTAATGCTATTAAACAAATAGCCCGTGGCGGACGTAAAATTTTATTTGTAGCTACAAAAAAACAAGCAAAAGATATTGTTGCTGAAAAAATGAAATCAATAGATATGCCTTACGTTACTGAGCGTTGGCCAGGTGGTATGCTTACTAACTTTGCAACTATTCGCAAATCAGTAAAGCGTATGAGCCAAATTGATAAAATGGCAACGGATGGTACTTACACTAACATATCTAAACGTGAGCGTTTACAATTATCACGCGAACGCGAAAAATTAGAAACTAACTTTGGTTCAGTATCTGACTTATCTCGCTTACCAGCGGCTTTATTTATTGTTGATATTGTAAAAGAACATATTGCCGTAGCAGAAGCTAAACGTTTAAATATACCAACCTTTGCAATTGTTGATACAAACTCTAACCCTAATCAGGTAGATTATGTAATACCAGCAAATGACGATGCTTCTACTTCTATTGCTTGCATTATTGAATTAATGTGCGTAGCCATTAAAGAAGGATTAAGCGATCGTAAAATGGATAAAGATGCTAACGTAGGTGAAGAAAATGATACTAAAGAAAGTAGCGCACACGAAGCTGAAGAATTAGCTGTAGGCGTTAAATTTAAACCTACTAAAGAAGACGAAGATAAAGGTGGTGCTAAAAAACCTCGTCGTAGAACAACACCCGCTACTAAAAAATAATTAATAATTAATTTATAATTAGCGGTCATTCTGGTAACAGTATGACCGTTTTTTTTAATGATATTTCAAAAAAATAGATTTAATCATCAATTAACAATAACAATAAAAAAAATGGCAATAACAGCAGCAGATGTAAACAAATTACGCCAACAAACTGGCGCAGGAATGATGGATTGTAAAAAAGCATTAGAAGAAACTAATGGCGATTTTGAAGCCGCCGTAGATCATTTACGTAAAAAAGGCGCTAAAGTAGCAGCAAACCGCCAAGATAGAGACGCAAAAGAAGGGGTAGTATTAGCGAAGACAGCCGCCGACAACAAATCGGCAGTAGTAATTAGTGTTAATTGCGAAACTGATTTTGTAGCTAAAAACGCAGATTTTATAACCTTTGCAGAAACAGTTGCAAACATAGCTTTAACAAAACAACCAGATACCATTGAAGCTTTAAAAGCATTACCATACAATAGCGATATTACAATTGCTGATAAATTTATGGAACAAATTGGTAAAATTGGTGAGAAAATAGACATAGGTTTTTATAGTGTTGTAAAAGCCGAAAATGTTGTAGGGTATATTCATCCAGGTAACCGCTTAGCAGTGGCAGTTGGTTTTAATAAAACCGTAAGTGCCGAAGTTGCTAAAAATATAGCTATGCAAGCTGCAGCAATGGCACCAGTAGCTTTAGATAAAGATGATGTGGACCAAGAGACTATTAATCGCGAATTAGAAATAGCAAAAGAAACAATACGTGCCGAAGGTAAGCCTGAAGATATGATTGAGAAAATTGCTCAGGGTAAATTAGCTAAGTTTTTTAAAGAAAATACCTTATTAAATCAAGAATATTTTATTGATAATAAAGTAAGTGTTCGTCAATACTTACAAAGCGTTGAAAAAGATTTAATCATCTCTTCGTTTAAACGTTTTTCATTATCGTAATTTTTTTTTATTCTTAAAAATGCCCTTCTTATTTTTAGAAGGGCATTTTTTTTGAACTAAATTTAGATAAATATAATTAACGCTAATCAGCAGTTTGTTTTACGTTTTGGCGTACTAGTTTACGCACAATTAAATCAACCTCTTTATTAAAAATATCGCCATTTTTTTTATGAGCCGCTACTTTTATAAATTCAATAGTGTGGTTGTTTAACTGTTGTAATAAAATTTGTACCAAATCGTAATTTTGAATGGCGGTACCTTTTTTAGTAATAAAATTATTGCTAATTAATTTTTGTTGCCTACCCATTAAATTTACAACATACTGGCTATCCGAATATATTTGTACAGTTACATTCGTTAAATTACTAGCCTCAAGATAGGCTATCGCTTTTATAACGGCTTGCAACTCCATTCGGTTATGAGTAGTATTTAGTTCAACATCTTGTAATAAAATCTTTTCGTTGTTAATAAACAAAATAGCCGCCCAAGCCCCTATTAATAATTGCGTATGGCAACTGCCGTCAGTATATATTTTAATTAATGTAGGTTTAATAATTTAATTGCCTTTTAAAGGAAGAGACTAGTTTATAAAGAATTACTTTTTTGTTTTGGGTTTTTCTTTTGGTTTAGCTTCTTTTTTTGTGTTGGTTTCGTTTACTTTATTTTTACTAAAAAACTCGTCGGTTTCTTTTTTGGTAGCCAATTTACCATTTTTATACAATTCTTTTTCTTTTACAGCACCTTTTTCGGTGCGGTAAATCCATGGACCATTTTTTTGCCCGTTTATATAAAAACCAGCCGCAACTTCTATCCCGTTGGGGAAGTAATAAGCCACTCTACCTTCTAAATTTCCGTTTACATAATTGCCTAGACCTTTTATTTTTTTGCCATCAAAGTATTGTTTAAACATGCCATTTTGCACATCTAATTTAAAATTACGCTCTTCGGCAATATCGCCGTTTGGTAAATACACCAGGCTTAGCCCATTTTTTTTACCCATCACATAATTATCTTTCGAAATTAAAACACCCATATCATCATAAAAAAGCCAAGTACTATCTTTAATTTCATTAATATATTTTCCTTCGCCCATTTTTTTACCGGTTGGATGAAATAATTTTGCGTACGAAATTTTACCACCTTGTTTAAAATTCATAATGGCTCGTAACGAGTCGTTGGGGTAATAGTATTTAAACTTACCCACAGGCTTATCGTCTTTAAACTCGCCTTCATAAATAAGTTTATTGGTTTTTTCATCTTTCTTTTTCCAATAGCCTTGCTTTTTACCACTGGCATCAGTAGTTTGTGCATAACTTATAAGGTTGGCTACACTAAAAATTAACACAAATAAATACTTCATATAATACTATAATTAAGGTATAAAGATAGTAAATTTGTACTTTAATTTTTTTTGTTTATGCAAATTTCTAATTTACAATCGTGGCTTCCAGCTCAGCGCCAGCCTTTAATTATTGCAGGGCCTTGTGGTGCCGAGAGTTATGAGCAAGTAATTGAAACCGCAAAACAATTACACGCTTTAAATAAAATAAGTTTGTTTAGAGCTGGTGTTTGGAAACCCCGTACACGCCCCAATGCCTTTGAGGGTAGGGGTGAAGAAGCTTTAAAATGGCTACAAGAAGTACAAAAGCAATTTAATTTAAAAACTACTGTTGAGGTAGCCAACGCCCAACACGTTGAGTTAGCTTTAAAATATAAGGTAGATGTGTTGTGGATTGGTGCCCGAACAACGGTAAACCCCTTTAGTGTGCAAGAAATTGCCGATGTTTTAAAAGGCGTTAACATTCCAGTAATGATTAAAAACCCTGTAAATGCCGACGTACAACTTTGGTTGGGTGCTATTGAGAGAATTAATAATGCAGGGATAACCAATATTGCAGCCATTCACAGGGGTTTTCATTTTTATGGTAAAAATAAATATCGTAACATGCCCTTGTGGCAATTACCTATTGAATTAAAAACTATTTTACCTCATTTACCCATCATTTGCGACCCCAGCCATATTAGTGGCAATACCGAGTTAATACCCCACGTGGCACAAAAAGCTTTAGATTTAGGCATGGATGGTTTAATGATTGAAAGCCATAATAATCCCAAAGTAGCACTAAGCGATGCCCAACAGCAATTAACGCCTAGCGAATTAAATAATTTGGTTGATAAATTAATTATTAGAAATCAAGCAACAAAAAATGCTGAGGCTATAAATGATTTAGAGCTTTTACGCAATTTAATTGATGAAATTGATGACGAACTGCTTAGCATTTTAAAAAAACGCAACCAAGTAGTGCAACAAATAGGTAACTATAAAAAAGAACATCATATTACCATTTTTCAATTACAACGTTGGCAACACATTTTAAAAACTCGTGCCCAACTGGCCGAAAAAATAGGCTTAAACCGCAGTTACATCGAAAAACTATGTCAACTTTTGCACGATGAAAGTATTAAAGTACAAAACGAGGTAATGAATAAGTAGATTTTGTAAAACCCTTTTTTAAATTAACTTTGTAATATTAAATTAATTATTAAACACTAATTATGGGACGTATATTTCAAACCCGCAAAGCCACCATGTTTAAACGTTATGCTAAAATGGCAAAACAGTTTACTAAAATTGGTCGCGAAATTGTAATGGCAGTAAAAACGGGTGGCCCCAACCCCGATGGCAACCCTCGTTTACGTATGATTATGCAGAATGCAAAGGCTGTTAATATGCCTAAAGTAAATGTAGAAGCAGCTATTAAACGCGCCAGCGATAAAGATACGAGTAATTACGAAGAAATTATTTACGAAGGCTATGCCCCACACGGTGTACCTGTTTTAGTTGAATGTACTACCAATAACCCCACCCGAACGGTGGCAAGTGTTCGCTTATATTTTAATCGTGCCAATGGTTCTCTGGGTACTAACGGTTCTGTAAGTTTTATGTTTGAACACAAAGCATTATTTAAAATTGATGCCGCCAATATAAATAGTGAAGATATGGAATTTGAATTGATTGATTTTGGATTAGAAGAAATTAGTTTAGATGAAGAAACCAATCAGTTTATAATACAAACAGCCTTTACCGATTATGGTAAAATGCAAGCTGCCCTTGAAGAACGAAAAATTAATGTGATTGAAACTACAAAAACATATATTCCTACAACCACCAAAGAGCTAACCCCTGAGCAAGATGCAGAGGTAATGGCCATGATTGAAAAAATGGAAGACGATGATGATATTGAAAACGTTTATCATAATATAGCCTAAATATATTGGAAAAAAAATGGCAAATACTTGCTACTAAAAATGTTACCCTGGGCTATGAAGCCAGCACTGAGCGTAGTCCAAGTGAAGGGGGCCAAACAACTAACTTACAAAAGGAGTTAGGCGTTGATGGGGTAATTGCTCATTTATTAAATCTTAGAGGAATTAATACTTTTGAAGAAGCTAAAACTTTTTTTAGGTTAGATTTAAATCAATTGCCCAATCCTTTTTTAATGAAGGGAATGGACGATGCCATTACACGTATTGAACAAGCACTTGCCTTAAATCAAAAAATATTAATTTTTGGCGATTATGATGTAGATGGAACAACTGCAGTGAGTGTGGTGTATAGCTTCTTTAAAAAATATTCACAAAATTTAGAATATTATATACCCGACAGGTATAAAGAAGGTTATGGCATATCACTCGCATCTATTGATTATGCTTCACAACATAATTTTAAATTAATTATTGCTTTAGACTGCGGCATAAAAGCCAACGATAAAATTGACTATGCAAATAGTAAAAATATAGATTTTATTATTTGCGACCACCATTTACCCGGCCATAAAATACCTAATGCCCTTGCGGTGTTAGACCCTAAACAAAACGATTGCCCATACCCTTATAAAGAATTAAGTGGTTGTGGTATTGGCTTTAAATTAATACAAGCCTATTGCCAAAAAAATAGTATTAATTTACAAACCTGTTATAATTATTTAGATTTAGTAGCTACAAGCATAGCCGCTGATATTGTACCCATTACTGGCGAAAATAGAGTGCTTGCCCATTTTGGTTTAGAGATTATTAATAAAAATCCACGTCCTGCCATAAAAGCATTGCTTGGCTTAATGCAACAAAAAACCGAAATTACAATTACTTCCTTAGTGTTTGGTTTAAGTCCACGCATTAACGCTGCAGGCCGTATTGAGCATGGTAGTAAAGCGGTAGAGTTACTAGTATGCGAAGATGAAGAGGAGGCCATTGAACTAACCAAAGCCATTAACCAAACCAATACCCAACGAAAAGATTTAGATTTAGGCACCACTACCCAAGCTTTAGAAATGTTAGAAAAAAGTTTACTTACCTCTACAAAAAAATCTACGGTAGTATTTAGTAATAACTGGCACAAAGGGGTAGTGGGTATCGTTGCCTCGCGTTTAATTGAAAAATATTATAAACCTACCATTGTATTAACCGAAGCCGATGGTAAAGTTACAGGCAGTGCCCGTAGTGTAAAAGAATACGATGTATATAGCGCCATTGAAAAATGTAGCCATTTGTTAGAACAGTTTGGCGGACATAAATTTGCAGCCGGTCTTACATTAAAAAAAGAAAACGTTGAACCCTTTATTTTAAAGTTTGAAGAAATTGTAGCATCCACAATAACCGACGATCAATTAATACCAAAAATAGAAATTGATGCAGAGTTAAATTTATTTGAAATTAATGATAAACTGGTGCGCATCTTAAAACAATTTGCACCCCACGGCCCACAAAATATGACTCCTACTTTTTATTGCCGTAATGTGTTTGATACAGGCTGGGGTAGGGTAGTGGGCACTAACCATTTAAAGTTAGAGTTGTTTCAAAAAGCAAATCCTAATATACGTTTTGCGGCAATGGCTTTTGATAAGGGCGATTACATTAATTTTTTTCAACGTAAAACCCCAATGGATATTGTTTTTAAATTACAAGAAAACGAATATAAAGGCCTAATTAGCATACAACTTATTATTGAAGATTTTAAAATTAGCGAAGCGTAAATTTTATAATCTTGTTTACATGTGTTGTGTGTTGAATTTTCTCTTTTTTATTTTTTTACGTTTTTATAGTTAAACTTTTTGTCTACTTGTAAACCGTACTAGTTTTTTTGGGAGCACGTAGTACTAATATTTGTAAATCACTTAACCTAATAAATTAATTTTTGCGTTATTTTTTGGGCTTGTTAACTGCGTAAAGTTGCCCCGCGGCTGCAAAATATTTTAGCGGAAATCCCGCTCGAACGCCCAAAAATTTGGTTAATTATTCTCTTTTGATTTATTTAATATTTCGATTTTTTGCGTAATATCACTTTCAAGTTTTTGGGGTATTTGGTTAGGGCAACATTTTTTTAATATTTCATAATCTTTCATAGCACTCTTAATATCATTTATTTTATTTAAAGCAATACATCTATTTAAATAGTGTTCCATTTTAAATTCAGATTTGTTAATAGCTTGGGTAAAATCTGTAATAGCTTCTTTAACCATTCCTAAAGCAAAATATGCACTTCCTCTGTTGCTGTATATATCGCCTTTATCAGGTCTTAATTCTATTGCTTTATTAAAAAGTGTTAAGGCTTTATTAAAATCTTTTTTATTGTAATAATCTTCTCCTTTTGTAATATAAAATAAATAATAGTCTGGAGCCTCTTTTAATCCCGCTTCGGCAAAAGTGTTTTTATTTTTGTAAATATCCATACGAACAAATGTTTTAATGGTAAAAAAACAAATTAAAATTGCAATTAAATAACTAAATTTTTTAGAGTTACTATTGATTTTTAAAGTTGATAAAAATAAAAAAACACCAATCATTGAGGTATATAAACGCTGTTCGTAATGCTCGCCACTACTTTTTGTAGCCCCAAACCAAACCGAAATAAATAGCATAGAGAAAAAAATAAGTAAGCCTAAAAGTGCAATTTTTTTATTATTCACCCCTAATTTATACGTAGTGTAAACCACCAAGCAAATGCTTATAATACCAAATAGTATCGTTGAATTTTTAAGTGTGGGTAAAATAGATTGTTTAAAAGGCAAAATAGCTTTGCCAGTAAATAATATAAACGCTAAAACAAAATTTTCAATACTGCTTAAAAAATTAGTTTCGATAGGTAACATATAATTTACAACACTATTACGAATAACAAACCATAAAATAGAAATTAAAAGCCAAACGCCTATTAAGGTGAGCATTTTTTTTGGTTGAAAACCTTTGTAGACGTAATAAGCATAAGCATATACAAGGGGTAAGGCTATTGCACTTTCTTTTGTAAATAAAGCACAAATAAAAAAAAGAATATGGAGTATATTATATTTTATTTTACTTTCAATTAAATATTTGTTTAGATAAATCAATGATAAGAGTGTAAAAAAACAAAGCATTAAATCATTTCTGCCAGGAACCCAAGCAACAGCATGAAGCATAATAGGGTGTACTGAAAACAGTAGCGCAAAAACAAAAGCTAATTTTTTTTCCACTTGAGAAATAGTAAGGAATTTATATAATAGAAAGACACAGGATAAATGAAAAAATAAATTTGTAAAGTGATATATAAAGGGTGAAATTTTACCAAAATGATAATCGGTAATCAATGATATTACGAACAAGGGGCGATAATATACTTCGGCAATGGGTTTGGTAAAAGCATCTTTTATACTTGACCAATTTTGGAGAAAGGATGTGTTTTTTAAAATCATCCATTGTTCGTCCATGGGTGTAAAATCGTATTTAAGGCTTTTAATGTATAAAAATAGGGCGGGTAATATTAAAGCTAAAACAACATAGGTTTTATTTTCAATAAAAGATTTACTGGTTTTATTCATCTATAAGTTGAATTTTTTTATTTCAAATATAATAAAGATATGTCAAATTGTTTTTATTCAAAATTACAATGGACTTCCTTTTAGGGAAGTCCATTGTAAAAAATTAAATTGCAGTTACTTACTTAAAATAATTTTCTCTGTTTTTACAAAAGAATTATT
Source organism: Bacteroidota bacterium (assembly GCA_025363015.1). Lineage (GTDB taxonomy): Bacteria > Bacteroidota > Bacteroidia > B-17B0 > Aurantibacillaceae > Aurantibacillus. The sequence goes on along the minus strand of JANYEQ010000138.1, from coordinate 4,629 downwards.
TACAAATAAATTAACAAAATAAATACCATTTTGGTAAAAACTTAAATCGAACGAGCTAATATTATTAGTTTTCGTACAACTCAATTTATTTTATTGTGCGGGCGCGCATTTTTGCACGTTAAGTGCACGCGCAATGGCATAACGCCCGAATGATTTTTAGTAGAATATTTTGCTATTATCGTATTAACGTAATTGTTTTTGTTTTGCGTTCATATGCTGTTTCTATTAGAATAAAATAAACTCCATCGTCAGCTTTATCTGGACCTAAATTATAAAAAAAGCCATTCCAATATTTGTAGGTATAAAATTTTGTAGGTTTAAAATATTGGGTTTGTGGTTTATTAAGTTCATACATGCCATATTCTGGGTAGTGATAAAAAACTTCCCCCCAACGGTTATAAACTGTAATTTCAATTTTTGTTGAGTCGCAGGCTTGTGTTTCAAAGAAATTGAATAAATCATTCGCCTCATCATCATTTGGGGTAAAAATATTTGCATTAGTAATTTTACCACACTCGTTTGCATAAATATCTTTACACAAACTATCTTTGCATCCTTGAGCACTAATAACTTTGAGGCAAATAGAATTTATATTTTGATTTAATATTAAGCTAGGATTTTGTTGATTGGACGCAAGGGAATTATTAACTGACCAATTATAATGCAATGCATTTGTTGAAGAACTAGTAAACGGTGTGTTAACTTCGGAAGAAATAATTGGAGGATATGAAAAGTTAGCTTTAACAAATTCAATTGTTGATGTAGTGGCTGAACAAAAAAATTGATTAGTAATGGTATCTTTTGCGATAAGAAACCCATTATAAATACCAGACTGGTTATATGTGTGATTTAAAATTGGAAAAGAAGTAGTTATATTACTACTATCGCCAAAACTATAAGTATATTGATAATTTGGTAAGGGATTTATAACAGAATAACTTACATTTTTGTTACAAGGTACAGATATTAACTTCGTGTTAAAGTTTTGTGCAGGATATATTGCAATATCATCAATAAAGGAATTAATATTTGAATGGAATGCAATGTAAGTAACGGAATCTATATTTGGGGTAAAACAGGCAGAAATTTTTGTCCAACCTAAAGTATCAACTTTTTTAATATTATTAATAATAAAGCCATCCGTAGCTTGAAATAATGATGTGGAATTTTTTAATAAATCAACCACTAACCAACCCGAGGTGCTATCGTTAAAATTTATTATTCCATTATTTAAAATAGGAGTGCCGTTATAAAAACTAAATGGAGTATTTAATTTATAACGATTACTACCTGAAAGATAACATTCAAACACATATTGTTTATTTTTTATTAAATAACTAGATAACTGAAATGATGAGTAATTTGGAATACCGCTTAGTAAATTATTACCCGAATGAGGTTGTTTGTAACCAGCAAAAGTATTGGTTAAAGCGCTACATAATGCGGCACAGCTACCAGAAGATGCTGTTTTTGATAACAACCCTCTTACTCCGTTTTCGGGTTGGTAATATGATGTTACAAAACTAAGTTTACCGTAAGGGTCGTTATTATTTACTGGGTTTTGAGTGGAGGTGATACATTTCCAAAAATCCGTTAATTCAAAACTACCATTTTTAACTAAATTTTGCCCATAAAATTTTGTTACAGTTAGTAATAAAAGAACTGCGCTATATATTTTTTTATTTAGCATTATACTTTACTTTTATTATGTAATCGCGATTTGAGCCAATCAATCCGCTAATATTATCGCCTTCCATCCACAATTCTTTATTTGTTAATTTGGTTATTTTTAATTCATAATTTTTAGCTTGAGTAGTTAAAAAAATAATGGTTTTATTATGTTTAAAATCAAAACCATAAAAAGCAGACTGACCAGTTTTTTTAATGTCTATTTTGTTTTTTGTAACATTATTAAAACTTAACTCTTCTGTAAGATAATCAGAAGTTACATCAACACCATTACTTATACCCTCCTTTAAAACCCATGTTTTTTGTAATCGAGTTTTAACTGATTGTAAAGAAATACCTTCATTATTTTTATAACGACATTGGTAATTGAATAAAATAAATAAGAATAAATAAATAATTGTTTTCATAGATACATTAATTCATAGATATATTAAAATATTAAACGCAAAATTACGATAATTATTGTGTTAAAATTAAATGAAGCCTTTTCTAAATAATAGAAAAGGCTTCATTTAATTAATTTTTGATAAATTTTGATTTATAATTTTCGCCATTAGACGCTGTATATTTTACAAAATATACCCCACCTTTAAGCGTTGAAACATTTATTTCAATTGTGTTAATGCCACTATATATATATCAATGGGTGTTTTATAAACGATTTTTCCTTCAATATTTATTACTTCTAAAGTATTATTAGTTAATAGTTAGTAAAGATTAGTTAATTGTAAAAATAAATGTGTAGCAATTATTTCGAAAAACAAATTATTGATAAAAAGCGTGTTAAAACGCCCGAAAGAAATAATCTACTTTTGCAAAACAACTTTTTTAGTTGTATTTTTTTTAAACTGGTTTCGTAAAATGTAAAATGATAAACGCCTGTTGGCAAGTTAGCAAGGCTTATTTTCCTGAACGATGACCTCGTCCGCCCGCTTTTGCAATTGCCCCAGGTTAGCTGTAGTTTTATTTTAGTATTTTACTTTTTAATTCTTCTGCCTTCTTTCGTCCCGCTTTGTAATTTGGGTCCAATGAGATTGCTTTGTCAAGGTGTGCAAGTGATTGATTTCTATATTTTTTACTTTGCCTTTGTTTTGCCCAAGCCCAATATGTGAAACTCATTATTTTCCAATTTGCAAACTGTTCGTTTTTGTTTTGTTTGTCAATAATTGATTGAAAGTCTTGCTTTGCTAATTTTCTTTTTGTGAAAAAAAACCAAGGCAAATTTTCTGCAACACTTCCTCGTAAAAATTCTGGTAAATAGGAAATTGTTGAGTAATTTTTAACAGCATCGTTAAATAAGTCAAATGCTCCGCCCAATAATTTTAATTTTTTGGTTTCAGCACCTACCAACGACAAAGCCGATGCTCTGTAAGATGCAATAAATGGTAGTAATTCTTTTGAAGTATTTGCCGAATTAAATAGTCCACTTAATGTATCAAAACTTTTTTTTGCATAGCCTTTGAATTCTGTTTTAGTAAAAAAAGAAAGATTTAAAGCTGTTTCATGGTAGATAATACCAAGTCGGGTTTTATTTATTTCTGATGGATTTTGTTTGTAATTTTCTTCAACTTCTTTGAGTTTGCTTTTCAATTCAGTTGTGTCAATTAGTTCCATTACATCGTCTAATTGATGTTCAAAGGCTTTTACTTTTAAAAAGTCTAATTGTTGTGCTGTTAAGCTATTTGTTACTGTCATTGCTATAATAATTAAAGTGAATAATTTGTATTTCATTTTTTTCTTTGTTTAAATGAAGTACAAAGGTGCAAATACAGTGAGCCTATAGACGATGACTTAAGTTAAGATTTTATTTTTGTGTGAATTCTCTTTTGAATTCTGCTTAAACTTTCTGGACTTACACCTAAAAAGTTGGCTATGTATTTTTGTGGAATTCTTTGAAATAAATCTGGTTGTTTCTTTAATAAATTCTGAAATCTTTCTTCGGGTTTGTCAGACGAAAGCGACATAGCAATTTCAGTTGCTCTCTGTGCAACTTCCTCAGCCATAAGTCTGCCAAAGGTTTCATATTTATTACACTCGTTGTATAATGTGTAAAGGTTTTCTTTTTTGATAATGAATACAGTCGTGTCTGTCATCGCTTGTAAATTCATTATGCAAGAAGTGTTATGAGTAAAACTTTTAAAGTCAGTAACCCAAGAATTTTCAAACGAAATGTCACAAGTTTTTTCTATACCGTCTTTAATATGAAAATGTCTAATCGTTCCGTTAGCAATAAACCCAATGAAGTTGCAAACTTTTCCATCTTGCAGTAAAAAGTCTTTTTTCTTTAATTCTTTAGCTTCAAAATAAGTGTCAATGAGTTTAAGTTCACTGTCAGTCAGTTGAACAATTGTTGAGCAATATTTTTTAAGTCTGTTAAACATTGTAGGGTGTTGAAAATTAAAGATAATGTTCTGCTACTACGCGTCCGTTTTTTGCTTTGTCAAGTTACGCATTTGAGCGTTAACACGCAAAAAATGGTCGCGTAGTTGGTGTTATAGGTTGGCTGCGGCACACGGTATAAGTTTAGCTGTCCAATTAAGTTGTCAAACGGTTAACTTACCATGTCTGAATATACCTATTTTATTAAACTCAATTGCTTTGCTAAACGAAGAGTCCCAAATTATGAAGTCACTTGTATTTAGTAAACTTGTTATTGATGATTTAATTAATTTTTTGTCCGATTGAAATGAACCTTTTCTTGTTAACGCAATATTTAATATTTCGTCCGAAAAGTATGAGTCAATTGTTGTCATAACCAGTTCGGTATTTACTTCGTCGCCAGCTCCAAAATAAATCCATTCGCTATCGCCAACTTTGTCCCAGTTTGCTTTCTGCTTCATTGTCAGGCTTGATTCGTATATTAGTCTTGACTCCAAGTTTATGTCAACTGAATGTTTTTTGTCCGCGAGAATGTCCCCGCAGCTTACCTATAACGTTTTG
>JANYEQ010000120.1 GCA_025363015.1 Bacteroidota bacterium | reverse complement strand
TTGACGAGTTATTAAAAATTTACTGCTTAATTATTTTTTTAATAGGAACAGTAGGGTAGTAAAAAATAAGGTGTTTTAAATCTTAATTTGGGTTTATCAACAAGCTATTGTTTTAATGCCTATTCACGGCCATAAAACGTTTAAAGATATTTTGTTAGGAACAACTGTTGAAAGTGTTAGGCATAATATTACTGTGCCATTGGTGTTGGTGTATAAGACAATAAGGTTTTAAAATTAAAAACCTATTTACTAGTGATATTAAGCAACTTATAAAATTTTTTGTGTGTATAAATAAAAATTTAATGTCTAATTGATGCATACTTTTTTTGCAGATTTTAAAATATTTATTATAATCTAAAGCAAATAGAAATATCGGAAATTAAACCTACATTAAAGTCATCTAAAAAATGAGATGACGTAGAAGCTTGTATTACATTGTTTTTACTTTGTGTACTGTTTATAAATAAATAAGCTATGTTTGGACCAATAGTAGTTGAAATATACCAGTGTTTACTTATTTGATAACGTAAACTATAAAATACCTGTAGCCCTATGCCAATATGTTTATAATTGGATTGTGTGTTAAGGCTATCTACCGAATAATTTGTAGTATCAGTAAAACTGCGGTTAATAGGATTTATACCTATATAACGGTATTCATAATTTTTTTTAAAGCTTTCTCGCCACTTATTTATAAAAATTTCTCCTCCAAATCCATGCATTAGCCTATTTATTTTAAAAATTTTTTCGGCACCTAAATTAAATTGCCATTTATCGCTTCTGCTAGAATAATTGCGGCTAAATACATTTTTTACGCCAACGGTTCTATCGTATATATATACACCCTCGCATGTGCTTAAGCCATTTTTACCCGGAAAATAAACCAACGCAGTTCTAAGCACAAATTTATTTTTAAAATAATGTTTGTAAAATAAATTAAAATTTACATAAGGTTTGTACGAATACGACCCGCTAAAATAATTTAGTAGTGGCAAAGCACTAAAACTTAGCTCGTGCTTGTGCAGTGTATCGTAAGTATTATAACGCTGAGCCTTTAAGTTTAAAAATATGGTTGCTATTATGAGAGTTAATACAGTTTTTTTCATTGTAAATATTCTTTAATTATTAGTATTACTATAAGTTTGTATTTTTTTTTGCTCATTTTTTAATTTTTTAAAACAATAACCTATTGAATAACTTGCCCCAATAGGTTGAAAATTATTTGTTAGAAAACTATAGGTAGGTAAGTAGCTTAATCGAAATTGAATGGGTATTTTTTTAAAATTATACCTAATGCCCGCACATACAATTAATCCATAATCCCAAGGTAAATTACTATAGCCATAAGCTGCGTTCTCCCTTGCTGTAGGGTCGCCATAATCAACACCAAAACCGGGCGATAGTTCGTAACAAAATTTAGGTTTACATTTTATAAAATTATAAAAAAAAATAATTGAAGCATTATACTTGCCTTGTAAATTAGGATAATATTGTATATTATAGGTTTCTTTTGCAATACTTAACGAAATTCTAAAATAATTTGCAGTATTATTTTTTTGCTTTAAAAAAATTTCTGTATTTATATTAAAACCTTTTATTAAACCCAAAGCCTCTGTATAAATATTATATTTATACAGAGGGGCTTGAATTACTATTTTTTCTTTTTTTAACTTTTGTGTACTATAAAATAAACTATCCGTTTGACATGTTATTTTTAAACAAAGCAAACAGATAGTAAATAATATTTTGAACTTAATCATTAGAAACCTCGATAAATGATTTAATTAATATTACCCAAAGCCAAACTGTAAATATAACTAATAATCAAACCGTAAATGGTAATGTGGCAAATAGTACCCCTATTGATGAGTTAAAAGTTTTATACGAAAAACTGTTAAATGAAAAAGATTATAGAATTAAATCATTAGAGGAACAATTAGTGGTAATAAAAAAATAAACTTTTAGATGTGCTATTGTATTGCACAATTAATTTATTTTGTAATTTTAAATTATGAGCGGAGACCGTTATACCATTGCCAACCAGCACCACGTAATAAATACAAATATTATACGAAGTAAATGCAACTTTGAGTAATAGCAGCGAATTACAACTGCTATTAAGGTAATATCAATTATAAATTGCGAATTACAACTGCTATTAAGATAACATCAATTAAAAAATGTGAGTTACAACCGCTATTAAGGTAACATCAATTAAAAATTGCGAATTACAACTGCTATTAAGGTAATATCAATTAAAAAGTGTGAGTTACAACTGCTATTAAGGTAATATCATTTAAAAATTGGGAGTATCACTAAACATTAGACTAACAGCACTCAAAAAACTGTAAATAAGTGTTAAAACGGGTCTAAAAGCACAATTTTTACAAATAGTAAAATTAAATGGGCTAAATGTTACTGTTTTTTTACTCGTATAGTAAATTAATAAACCATTTTTTATTGGTTTATTAATTTGTTGGCTCAAATTATTTGCTTTAATAAGGTTGCTTAGGCTTTTGCTGTTAATGTAAATATACCATACATTGCTAAAAAAATTGTATATTTACCCGAATTTTAACACCTAAAATTCATTATACATGGCTTCTAATTTTTTAACTAACAAGTTTGTCTCTGAGGGATTAACCTACGATGATGTATTATTAGTACCCGATTATTCAGAAATTTTACCACGCGATGCTAATTTAACATCCTACTTCACCAAAACTATTAAGTTAAATACGCCTATCGTTTCGGCCGCTATGGATACTGTTACTGAGCATCGTTTAGCCATTGCTATTGCACAAGAAGGCGGTATTGGTGTACTGCATAAAAACATGAGTATTGCCGACCAAGCAGCACAAGTGCGCAAAGTAAAACGTAGCGAAAGCGGAATGATTACCGATCCGGTAACCCTAAGTGGTAACGCATTAATAGAAGATGCTCTTAACATTATGAGCGAACATAAAATTGGCGGTATTCCTGTGGTAGATAAAGATAAAAAATTACTAGGTATTGTTACTAACCGCGATTTACGCTTCGAAAAAAACTTTAAACGCCCTATTATACAAGTAATGACACCCTATGCAAAAGTTATTACTGCCCCGCAAGGTATTAATTTAAAACAAGCCGAAGTTGTTTTACAAAACCATAAAATAGAAAAACTACCAATAGTTGATAAAACCAATAAACTAGTTGGTTTAATTACTTATAAAGATATTATTAAAATAAAAGTACGCCCCAATGCCTGTAAAGATGAACGCGGGCGTTTGCGTGTAGCTGCTGCTGTTGGCGTTACCAACGATGCTATGTTGCGCATTGATGCCCTGGTAGAAGCAGGGGTTGATGCCATTATTATTGATACTGCGCATGGCCACAGCAAAGGCGTTATTGATAAATTAAAAGAAGTAAAAAAGAAATATAAAAACCTGCAAGTTGTAATTGGTAATATAGCCACTGGCAAAGCAGCATTAGCACTAGTAAAAGCAGGTGCCGATGCTGTAAAAGTTGGTATTGGACCAGGGTCTATTTGTACCACACGTGTAATTGCCGGAGTAGGCGTACCACAGTTAACGGCAATCTTAGAAGTAGCCAATGCTCTAAAGGGCACAGGTGTTCCACTAATTGCTGATGGAGGTATACGCTTTACAGGCGATATTGTAAAAGCTTTGGCAGCAGGCGCTGGCACAGTTATGATGGGAGGTATGTTTGCTGGAACAGAAGAAAGCCCAGGAGAAACCATTATTTTTGAAGGGCGTAAATTTAAATCGTACCGTGGTATGGGAAGTTTAGAAGCCATGCAAAAAGGCAGTAAAGACCGTTACTTTCAAGATGCGGAAGACGATATTAAAAAGCTAGTGCCCGAAGGGATTAGTGGCCGCGTGCCATTTAAAGGCAGCTTAGCTGAAATTATGTACCAAATAATTGGCGGTTTACGTGCAGGTATGGGTTACTGTGGCAGTAAAGATATTAAAGCGTTGCAACAAGCTAAGTTTATTCGTATTACTGCTGCTGGGGTTAAAGAAAGCCATCCGCACGATGTAGTAATAACAAGAGAAGCGCCTAATTACTCACGATAAATAGTTATTAGTTATTCATATTAATAACTAAACATTAAAAACTAAATAAAATGATATTACCAATAGTTATGTACGGCGACCCTGTACTTAGAAAAGTAGGAGAAGTAATTGATAAAAATTACCAAGGTTTAGAACAGTTAATAAAAGATATGTTTGACACCATGAATAACGCTCGTGGTGTAGGTTTGGCGGCGCCACAAATTGGCAAGGCCATTCGTTTATTTATTGTAGATACAAAACCTTTTGCCGAAAGTGATGACGATGATGAGGACGATGAATTTACTCCCGAACAAAAAAAACAACTTATTGCATTTAAAAAAATATTTATTAATGCTAAAATTTTAAGCGAAGATGGCGAAGAATGGAAGTTTAGTGAAGGGTGTTTAAGTATACCAAAAATTAGAGAAGACGTTAGCCGTAAACCAAATATTAAAATTGAGTATTACGACGAGCATTTTAAAAAACATACCGAAAACTATGACGGGGTTATTGCCCGCGTTATACAACACGAGTACGATCATATTGAGGGTAAATTATTTACCGATATTATTAGCCCCTTTAAGCGCAAATTAATTGCTGGTAAATTAACGGATATTAGTAAAGGCAAAGTAAATGCCGATTATAAAGTACGCGTATATCGCCCTAAAAAATAGGAATATCATCTTGAGCGTAGTCGGAATATGGAAAGCTGATGTTTTGACAGGCTCAATAACAAACACAGATGATTATGATTAAATATGATTTTTTTATTAATTGAAGCATAAATAATTTAGAAGTAAATAAAAAAATGAAACCATCAATATATATTCTTTTGTTTTTAATTTTTGTTTCTTGTCAAAATAATCAAACAACAAATAATGCTATTCAAATAACTGTTGATACTTCTCAAACAGCAAATAGCGTTTTGCCAAAAACTAATAATATTAATTATTTAGCCGATTGCAAAAACTATTATGCCGAAGCAAAAAAATTAGATAGTACTCTTTTAAAAGAAACCGACCTTAACCCAAGCCTTGCTAATAAAGCTATTAAAGCCTTTACTAATTTTGCATATTATTGCCAAGCCGATAGTTTAAGCCCCATTTATTTAATTAAAAGTGCGCAAGTTGCAAAGGCTATTAATAATTACCCACAAGCAAAAATCGTATTGGATAAATGTATTGCCGACTACCCAAATTTTAAAAACCGCGCAGCCGCTTTGTTTTTGCTAGCACAGCTATACGACGATGCTGGTGCTATGAATAACGAAACTGAAGCACAAAAAATTTACCAACAAATAATTATTGAATACCCAAAAAGCGATTGGGCTAAAAGTGCTAAAGGTGCGCTTACTTTTATTGGTAAAAGCGATGCGCAAATAATGGAAGAGTTAAGAGGGAAGAAATAATATTTATTTTTTAAAGTTTTTTAGCAGTAAAAAATCAATTTATCTAATTCCAGTTTTTGTCGTTCTGTTCTTAATTTTAAAAATAACATTAAGTTTATATTCAATACCCCCGCTAGGAGATAATGCTGGTGATTGAGCCAAGTAACCAAAATTATCTATTAAAAAATAACCTTCGGTACCTGTAATAAAATAATTTTCTTTCGCTGTTTTTATAATTGATTTATCGTAGTTATACCAAATTGTCCAATCAAATTTAGGATTGGCTTTTAAGTAATTGGTATAGCTTTTTAAACTATCGTCTAAACAAATGCTTAAAAATACAAGCTTATCACCAAACTTTTTTTTAAGAGCTCCAATTTTTGGCATTTCTTTTAAGGTTTCAATATTTTTGGTAGAAAAAAAATTTAAATAAATCCATCTGTTTTTAAAATTGCTAAGGTTACCAGTTGTTCCATCTTTGCTTCGGGCACTAAAACTTGGTGCTTGTGAGCCAACTTGCATTTTATTAAAATAAACAAGCATGGTATTTGTAATTTTTTTATGTTGGGCAATAGTTGTTGTTGCGTTTAATTGCGAGGTAATAGTTTCAATAGCATCGGGTGAAAAATCGGCACTGTAATAAAAATCCCACAAATTTTTTATAGCTACTAACTCGCGTAAACTATCGTTTTGTAAAAATTTATCTTGTTTTAAAAATGTATTTAACAAACTCCAATTAGCCTGTACGTTAATAATATTATATAGCGACTGGCCTTTGTGTGTGGAGCCCATAGCGTTTAAATACCCTTTAAAACAAGTATTAAAAAATTGCATGTATTCGAAATGATTGTATTGTATGGGTTTGTTAATAAGATAACCATTAATTAAATAATTTTCGCCACGCGAAGCACTTGCATTTATAGATGCAATAGAATATTGAACGTAATTTTTAAAATAATTATTTTTAATTTTTGAGAAACGTTTCTCGCAAAAAAGTTTGAGTGAATCGGCACGTTTAAACAATAGTGAACGCGATAAGTATTTATCGTTTTTTAAAATAAATATATTGGCATATTGTTCCTGATAATCGTAGGTTAAAGCGTTTAACTCTGTGCTATCTTTACCAATAATGCCAATGTTTATTTCTAGTTCCGCATCGTTTTTATAATCTAAATCTTTTTCTACTTCAGGTATAGTAATGCCATATACAAAATTGGGTTGTATGTATAATTTGGCAAAAACATTTTCTATTTTTAAAATAATGGGTTGGGTAAAATCGGTTTGGTAATGGAGTTCAAAAAAACCGTCAGCCTGAATGGTATCAGTACTTTCCTTTACCTGAATATTCGTTATATAATCACAGTAAGAGTAAAGCTGAATTTGCTTATTGGCATAAGAAATATGCGCTCTTCCTTTAATAGTAACGTTTTGGGCGTTGCTTATAAATTGAAAAACAAAAACAAGTAAATATAGTAGCGCTTTATTTATAGTATTATAATACAAATTTTGTGATTGGTTACTGGTAAATTCTTTTAATATTGTAAAAGTAAAATAACTAAATTAGTCTACCTAAATATACCATTAATATTATAAACGATACTTAGGTTTATACTAGTTAAAAAACGACCCATCTTATGTTTTTAAAAAAAACATAAAAGGAATATTAATTTATTTTTCGTTTTATAAAATTAAAACTTAACCAACTCTTCAAACAAATCTTTAACAGGCAAACCCATTACATTGTAAAAACTACCTTCAATTTTATCAATACCAATGTAGCCAATCCAGTCTTGTACGCCATAGCCGCCAGCTTTGTCGTATGGGCTAAAGTTGGTCAAGTAATACTCTATTTCATCAGCTTTTAATTTTTTAAAATACACTTTACTTTCGTCAAAAAAAGTGGTTTGCTTGTTAGCGCTTTTTAAACACACAGCTGTAAATACTTGGTGCATTTTTCCACTTAGGCTTTCAAGCATTTTTTTTCCTTCGGCAAAGTTAGCAGGTTTGTTATATACTTTGCTTTCGCACCATACAATGGTATCGGCGGTAATTAATAAATCGTTTTCTTTTAATTCTTCTTCGTAAGCATCGGCTTTTAATTCGGCTAAATAAATACAAATTTCTTGGGCTTGTAAATCTTTAGGCCAAAGGGTTTCGTCTACTTTAACAGGTTTGTTTAAAAATTCAAAACCAAGACTTTTTAATAAATCTTG
>JANYEQ010000093.1 GCA_025363015.1 Bacteroidota bacterium | reverse complement strand
AAAAAAAGGCAGTAGAAGCCTTAAAAACCAAACTTAACGCCGTTAATTAATAGTTTTCTTTTAATTTCTGCGCGTTTCCCTGAGTCTTCACCCTGAGCGTGAAGTTTGTAGCCATTTATGACAAAAATAATCGTATTCATATTAACCGCTTTACTGACCTCTTGTATAAATTCACGATATCCGACAAATTCAAAAAAATTTAACGGCGGACTACTTACATGTATTTCTGACTCAACCTCATTAATAAATGAAAATCTCGTGAAAATCAAACAACAAATTAAAGTCGATAAAAAATGTATTAATTGTAAATACTCGGACTGCCCTAATAAACCAGATTATTTTGACATCATTGAACATTGGCCAAGTTACATTGGACTAGACTTCGAAAAAAAGACTTTCTTTTTTATTACTAATCCCGAATCATACCATCCCGACATTAAGTATGGACAAAAAGGTTTTGAGGTTCACTATGACGTCGACGGCGGAAAACTAAAAATTAATAAAAAACCAAAAGAAATTACTTTGTCATCGGACTACTACAATTGGAAACGAACATTTAATTATGAATTTTCAAAAACTGACAGTACATTGACATTAAAAGCTAAAAACAGCTACTAACAGCGGCCTAGCGTTAGCGGGGTTTGACGGTTTGACGGTTTGACAAATAAATTGTACTTTTAATTTTAATTTTGTAGCGGTAGATAGTTTGACGATTCTTTTATCCGCCCAAACGCCAAGCCGCAAAACGTTATTGCCAATGCTTGACAAACCAAGAGAGACATGAATATTAAAATCGTAGACAACAACTCTTCTCAAGGACAATTTAAATTCAATGAGATATTGTGGACACAACATGTAAAAAAAATAACCAAATTCACTATTATTCATTGTTTAATAGGTGTTACATTTATTATTCTTGACATCATAAATTTTGACGGCAATAGTGGAGAATTAACGATAGGACATGAAAAAAGACAACTAAATTTCCATCTTGGGCTCGGAATAGGTATTTGTTATATTTATAACTTTTTGGTAAATCTTCGAAGACAATATGCCGAAAAGTATAAGATAATTACTATGCTTCGTCAAACAGTTGTAAGACATTATAGTAATTCAAACACTACTGTATTAACTATAGGGAATGATATAATAAAATATGAGAGTGACGTAATGAAAAAAGAAATAAAATGGGGAATTATTACTAGCTACATTTTATTTGACAACTATATTTTTTTACTTCAAGACTCTGCATTTAGTACATCACTGATAATAAACAAAACACTAATTAGCGAAAGCGAATGCAATGAACTAATTTCTTTTCTTCGTAATACTAAACCCGAGACAAAGAAGTTTAGTTTGCCTTTGTAATAATAAGAACGCACTAGACACTAACACACGGTTTGCCACAGCCTAGCAGACATCAAGCAATTGCAAAAGCGGTAGAAATGTTATTAATTTTTTCTTTGCAATTGCATAGCAACATTGTATCTTTATTTAACATTTCGTTAGACAACGGTTCCAATACGGCCAAAGCAAGCCCCGAAACCGTTTGTTAATATGAGCATAGTTAAAGGAGTTTTTTATAAACTCAAGCGCAAAACTATATCAAACCATAGTGCTGCAAAGTGGTTTAAATAATATAATAAACACAAGCCATTTTTATAAAAAATGCAATACCAAACTAATATTGTTAAAAGTGTAACTACCTAGTTATTAGTGTATTAAAATAAATCAATTCTTACAAAAATCCTTTAAATTGTTAGTATATTTGTAGCCCAATTTAATTAAGGCTAAAATTGGAAATTAAATAATTATGTAAAACCCCTCAAATTGCGCCTTAACAGTTTGATACAATTATAATAAAATGTCACAAAAAGAATTAGTAGGAAATCCCGATTTCGACTGGAGCGCAATCGGTAAAAAACAAGACAGTTACACCAACGAAGAAAAAGCATCGTTTGATGAATTGTATGGTAAATCATTAAAAACAATTGCCGATCTTCAATTAATTGAAGGTGTAGTTGTATCAAAAAATAACCGCGAGGTGGTTGTAAACATTGGTCACAAATCAGATGGCGTTGTTGCTTTATCTGAATTTCGTTACAACCCCGATTTAAAAATTGGCGATACCGTTGAAGTATTTGTTGAAAGTGCTGAAGATGCCCACGGGCAATTAGTATTATCACATAAAAAAGCACGTGCTAACAAAAGTTGGGATCGTGTTAATGTTGCTCTTACCACTGAAGAAATTGTTAAAGGTCATGTTAAATGCCGTACAAAAGGTGGTTTAATTGTTGATATATTTGGTATTGAAGCATTTTTACCAGGTAGCCAAATTGATGTTAAACCAATTCGCGATTACGATATTTACGTAGGCAAAACTATGGAGTTTAAAGTTGTTAAAATTAATAACGAATTCCGTAACGTAGTTGTATCACACAAAGCATTAATTGAAGCGGAGATTGAAACACAAAAACGCGATATTATTTCTAAATTAGAAAAAGGCCAAGTATTAGAAGGTACTGTTAAAAACATTACGTCTTATGGTGTGTTTATTGATTTAGGTGGTGTTGATGGTTTAATACACATTACCGATTTATCGTGGGGTCGTATTAATCACCCAGAAGAAATTGTAAAATTAGACGAAAAAATTCAAGTTGTAATTTTAGAATTTGATGACGATAAAAAACGCATTGCATTAGGCTTAAAACAATTGAGCAAGCACCCTTGGGAAGGTTTAGATACTGAGTTAAAAGTTGGAGATAAAGTAAAAGGTAAAGTAGTAGTTATTAACGATTACGGCGCATTTATTGAAATTGCACAAGGAGTTGAAGGTTTAGTTCACGTTAGTGAAATGAGCTGGAGCCAACACTTGCGCAGTGCACAAGAATTTGTAAAAGTAGGAGATGAAATTGAAGCACAAGTATTAACATTAGACCGCGAAGAGCGTAAAATGAGCTTAGGCATGAAACAATTAACTCCTGATCCTTGGAATATGATTGTTGACAAATACTCTAAAGGTAGCAAACACACAGGTACAGTTCGTAATTTTACAAACTTTGGTGTATTTGTTGAGTTAGAAGAAGGTGTAGATGGTTTAGTTCATATTTCTGATTTAAGCTGGAGCAAAAAAATTAAGCATCCAAGCGAATTTTGTAAAGTAGGCGATAAAATGGAAGTTGCTGTTTTAGAAATTGATGGCGAAAATCGTCGTTTAAGTTTAGGACACAAGCAAATTGAAGAAAACCCATGGGATGTGTTTGAAACTATTTTCTTAGTAGATTCAATTCATCAAGGTACAGTAATGGTTGTAAATGATAAAGGTGCAACAATTGGCTTACCTTATGGTGTTGAAGGCTTTTGCCCTGCCCGTCACTTAAATAAAGTAGAAGGTGTAAATGCTAGAGCTGAAGAAGTTTTAGACTTTAAAGTAATAGAATTTAGCAAAGACGCTAAACGTATTGTTGTATCGCACGCACGTTTACACGAAGAAGTGAAAGAAGAAGCTAAAAAAGTAGAAAAAGCGACTAAAAAATCGGACGCTGACGATGCTAAAAAAGCAGTTAAAAAAATAAAAGATAATCAAGAACGTTCAACATTAGGAGACATTTCTGCATTATCTGATTTAAAAGATAAAATGGACGGTAAATAATCCGTTTAAAAAAAAATTGTTAGGTGGTGAGATACCTAGTAATAGAAAGCTAAAACTCGTCATGGTTTTTTAGTTTTTGAGAGCCAAAAACCCTTCATTAATTGAGGGGTTTTTGGTTTTATACCCATTACTAATTTTTGGTATATTTTTTTAATAAAATCAATTTTACCTCTAATTAAATTTTTGTACTTTCGTTTTTTAAATAAAAAATTAAAATGGCAGTTTACCGATTTAGAGTGTGTTTAGAAGAAAATGAAGATATAAGTAGAGATATTGATATTAAATCTACCCAAACCTTTGAGCAATTTCATATAGCAATACTAGAAGCGATTAAGTTTGATAATAAACATGCGGCATCTTTTTTTGTAAGCGATGATTATTGGCGAAAAAATCAAGAGATTACACTTCGTAAAGAAGATTTACCATTAGACGAAGATGAAATTCGAAAGCAGGTAGATTCTAAAAAACTAATGGCCGAAACCAAAATTGCAAAATACATTGAGCAACCTCACCAACGTTTTTATTACGTATATGACGCAATAGTACAATGGGCGTTTTTAATTGAAATGATTAAAATGGTTGACGAAAATCCAAAAACAAAATACCCAACCTGCATTAAAAGCCTTGGTACAGCTCCAAAACAATACAAAAATATAAATATTATTAAAGATGAGCTAAGCCCCAATTTAACAATGGCAGGCTTATTAAACGCTGCCGAACTGGATGAAGATGAGGACGAAGACGATGAAATTTATAAAGTTATAGATACTGGCGAAGAAGCCGTTGAAGCTGATGACATAAATAGCCTAGAAGGTGAAGAAGGCGAAGATGAAACGACCGAAGATGACGAAGAATTAAATGAAGGTATGAGTGAACATTCTTTTAACGATGATGATGATCATTAAATTAAGAATCTATTTAAAGTATAAATTTTAAATAGGCTCTAAAAAAAAATAATATAATTATTAAATAAAAACTTATTTTAGCAACGTAAAACATTAAACAAAATTTTATGGAAAACCACAGCAACCACAATACCGAACAAAAACCAGTAGCCTTTACAGTACCCTTAATTTTAGCATCGGTTACAATATTTATTATTGTATTATTTTTAAGCCTTTGTAACCCTAAACATGGGCACGCCGCTTGCGAGTGTAAAGAAAATTGCAGTAAAGAGTGTATGGAAGCTTGTGAAAAAGACGACCATAGTAAACACCCAACATCAGTAAAAGAAGAGAATAGCGAAGTAACTAACTCAGAAAATACAGACTCTACAATTACTCACCAAGCAAAAGATACTTTAGCGCATCACTAATATATTAACATTTTTATATAAGTTTAAGATGGTTATTGTAATAAAAATTTAAACCAACTTTAATTTATAATTAATGTACCATTGGATTAAAATATTTGAAAACCAAACCGAGTTTAAAAATTATATACAACCCAATACTTTTGTTGTTTTTGAATTAAAAAACCAAAAAATTTGTGTTACTCGAAATGCCAATGGTTTTTTTGCAGTGCAAGATAAATGTCCACACAATGGCGCTAGTTTAAGTAAAGGTTTTTGTAGCGATAAGAACGAAATTATTTGCCCCTTACACCGCTATGCTTTTAATTTAAAAGATGGTAAAGCTACATCGGGCGGTGGCTTTGCGCTAAAAACATACCCTATTCAAATACAAAGTAACGGTGTTTTTATTGGCATTAAAGCCAAATGGTGGGAAACTTAATAATTGTTTTATAATTAAATTAACAAAAAGCAAAGCATAGTTAACGCGTTTATTAATGATATTGCTTTTAACGAGTGATCGGAAAAATTTAAATTATACCAAAAAAATATACACGCAAGTATTACTAAAAATGCTGATAAAAATAAAAGTGGTCCAGCACGCTGTATTCTAAATAACTTGGGGCTTGTTAATAAACCGCCTTTAATTTGTTTTTGTAAAATAAAATCTTTACCAATATTAAACGCACAGTAATTACCGCTAGGTGCTGTAATGTAATCGTTTACCAATAATTCGTAATAATTATTATTAACATCAGTAATTTTTAAAGAAGTAATAATGGCTTCATTTTTCTCATTTCGTTCTTTACCATAATCCACAATTACTTTTTTTGCATAATGCGTTTGGTAATGACAAGGGTTAAAAAAACAAAACAATAATTCGCAATAAATAAAAAAACAAGCAATGTTAAATATGTTTAAGTATTTATAAAGTTTTGTTTTTTTAAATTTTTGAAGTTTTAACTGTTCTCTAATTTTTTTTACAGCAATAACTTCCGCTACTTCCTCTGACGATAAAGGATTACGTGGCGGACGTTTTTTAGCATTATTCGCATCCATTAATTTAAATTTAGTTGTTCATCAACCAAATAATTATTACGTACTGGGCTGTTGCGTAAAATTAATTCGCCCACAAAACCTGCTAAAAACATCATACTGCCAATTACCATGCACGTTAACGAAATATAAAACGATGGACGCTCTGTAAGTAAGCGCGCTGGGTGATGTGTAAACGTACAATACAATTTAAATACACCCAAATAAACCGCAAAACCAAAACCTAATAAAAATAAAAGTGTGCCTACTAAACCAAAAAAATGCATGGGGCGTTTACCAAATTTAGATAAAAAGGTAATGGTTAATAAATCTAAAAAGCCATTTATAAACCTATTCCAGCCAAATTTGCTTACACCATATTTACGTGCTTGATGTTTTACAACTTTTTCGCCAATATTACCAAAGCCCGCAGCCTTTGCCATTACAGGTATAAAACGATGCATTTCGCCATACACTTCAATACTTTTTACAACCTTATTTTTATAAGCTTTTAAGCCGCAATTCATATCGTGTAGCTTAATACCACTAATTTTTCGGTTTATATAATTATATAATTTGCTAGGTAAGTTTTTAGTAAACGCATTATCAAAACGTTTTTGTTTCCAACCGCTTACTAAATCAAAATTACCTTCAATAATCATTTTATATAGCTCAGGTATTTCGTCGGGGCTATCTTGTAAATCAGCGTCCATAGTAATAACCACATTGCCTTTAGCGGCTTCAAACCCTAAATGTAAGGCTGGCGATTTACCATAGTTACGCCTAAACTTAATAGCTTTTACATGTTTATTTTTTTGCGAAAGTTGCTGTATTACTTGCCACGATTTGTCTTTACTACCATCATCAATAAAAATTAGTTCGTAACTAAAATTATTATCTGTCATTACGCGCACTATCCAATCGTGCAATTCAGGCAACGATTCTTCTTCGTTATATAAGGGAATTACTATTGATATATCCATATTTTTAATAAAAAATGGAAGATGGAAGATGGTAGAGGGGGTAATTTATATTATTTATACTTTCTCCTTTACAATTTACATTTTACATTTTCTTTTTTACATTATTATTGTACAAATTTTGCATTTTTTTATGGATTTATAAAATAATTGTTACTTTTGTGTCGGGTAAGTCTTTTACGACCAGCTCCTACTGAATCCCCCAGGTTGGGAACGAAGCAAGGGTAGGCGGTTGAGCGGTGCGATGAAAGTAGCTTACCCTTTTTTTGTGCCTATAATTTTGATGCGTTACCTAGTATTTAAATTCATTCACTCAGTCAAAAGGTAGTTTCACTCATTTAGTTAATTTATTTAACATTTATTTTTTAACGTATATTAATAAAAAACTATATTTGTAAATAATCATTTAAAACCTTAGCCCATCGAATAGACCTTTACTAGCCATTTTAAGTTTAACAAAGCAAGTAAAAATATGTCTATTCAATTATTAAATGATAATGAGTTAGTACAACTCTATATGGGCGGAAACGAAGATTCTCTTTCTGTTTTATTAAATCGCCATAAGCGTAAAATATTTACAAGCATAGTTATTGTTGTAAAAAATAATGCCTTGGCCGAAGATATTTTTCAAGATACTTTTTTTAAAGTAATACAAACCCTAAAACGTGGGCAATATACCGAAGAAGGTAAATTTGTGCCATGGGTAATGCGTATAGCACGTAATTTAATTATAGATTATTTTCGCAACCTTAAGCGCATGCCACCAATGCCCGTATACACAAATAGTGAAGGCGAGGAAATAAGCGTATTTAATAATATAACGGATGATAGTGATAAAACAAAAGTAAGTGCCGAGTATACAAAATTTAAAAAAAATATAAGAGGCCTAATAAATGAGTTAGACGAAGAGCAGCGCGAAATAGTATTGCTACGCACCTACTACGATATGAGTTTTAAAGAAATTGCAGAGTTTAGAAACATGTCTATAAACACCGCTTTGGGCCGCTTTAGGTACGCTCTCTTTAATCTTAAAAAAATGATTGAAGAGCGGAATTTAGAGGTATCGTTACGATAAATTGTATTTACTTTTATAATTATTTTATCTGTAAATTTGTACTATGATTTTATCTCCAATTAATCAAACGCCACAACTACTTTTAAATTCAAATTACCCCACACATTTAAAAGCCATTGCGCAAAAAGTTTTTAATAAACAGCGCATAACTTTTAACGAAGGCGTTACCTTATATAAAGAAGCCGAACTAGCATTTTTAGGCACATTAGCCAATTATGTGCGCTTTCAAAAAAATGGTAATAACGTTTATTTTAACCACAACTTTCATGTTGAGCCTACAAATATTTGTGTATACACGTGTTCGTTTTGTTCTTACTCTCGCTTAATAAAACACCGCGAACAGGGTTGGGAATTAAGCGTTGAACAAATTTTAGACATTATAAAAAAGTACGATGACCAAGCCGTTACCGAGGTACACATTACTGGTGGCGTTGTACCCAAACAAGATTTAGCTTTTTACATAGAGTTATTTCAAAAAATAAAACTACACCGCCCGAATTTGCATATTAAAGCGTTAACACCAGTTGAGTTTCATTACATTTTTAAAAAAGCAAAATTAAGCTATGAAGAAGGTTTAAAATTGATGAAAGACGCTGGCTTAGATAGTTTGCCAGGAGGTGGTGCCGAAATTTTTGATAAAGAAATTAGAGATAAAATTGCGGGTGGCAAATGCAGTACCGAAGAGTGGCTTAGCATACATCAAATATGGCACCAAATGGGCAATTTTAGTAATGCCACCATGCTTTATGGGCATATAGAAAGCTTTGAACATCGTATAGATCACATGGATAAGCTACGCAATTTACAAGACTTAACCAATGGCTTTAATGCCTTTATCCCCTTAAAATTTAGAAACAAAGAAAACGAAATGGCGCATGTGCCCGAAGTAAGCGTTATTGAAGATTTACGCAACTATGCTATTTCGCGTATTTATTTAGATAATTTTAACCATATAAAAGCCTATTGGGCAATGATTGGTAGAGATACAGCTCAATTATCGTTAAATTTTGGTACCGATGATTTAGATGGAACCATTGACGATACCACCAAAATATACAGCATGGCTGGTAGCGAAGAACAGCACCCAAAATTAAGTACCGAGCAGTTAGTTCAACTTATTAAAGCCGTTGGTAAAACCCCCGTTCAGCGCGATACACTTTACAACGTGGTAAAAACGTATTAATTATAGTTTTATTTTTTAGGATATAATTTTAAAACTATTTCTTTTATACAGGTTACATTTAACGGAAACTCTAAAATAATATGTAATAGTGCTAAAAAAAACAACACTAAATAGGCCGTTTCGTAATTGTACCAAAATAAAAATACTAAGCTTAGCCAAATTAAAAGTAGTAAAGCAAACTTTAATTTTGAAATACTTTTATGCCAACCTATTACCTGTGTTTTAGAAAACCAATTTAAGTAATGGTACGTGTAACAAAAAGCAATAAATATTTGAATTTTAATACCAAAAACCGATAATTGAAACGTATTGCTATTTTGCAAACCATTAAACGTTTGGGTAATATATTGTATAAATCTAAAATTACCTGCTGTTGCTATTACTTCTTTAGACTCTAACAAAACATAGTTTGCCAAATTTATTGGAAACAAATAAATAACCAATGGGCAAAGCAATAATAAAATTACCCCCACAAAACCAGCAGTGTTTTTAGAATTTAAAGCCCCCATAAGCATAAACAACAACGTAAAAACATACACGTGAACAATAGTGGGCAAAAAAATACCTACCAGCACATACGAAAACAAAATATATTTAGTTACCAATTTAGCAACCACAACACTTACAATTAAAAAAAGTAAAATGTGTTGCCACTTTTTTAAATAAATTAAACCTATTGCAAAAAATAAGGCGGTTAGTAAAAACACATCGGTTAAGCCATTAATTAAAAGGGTAGCATTTTTAAAAAATGTTTGCTCATTTAACTTTGCAAATAATGGTAAATTTAATATTACAGGAATAGAAATTAAGGCAGCTAAAAAAACAAATAACCACACCCATTTGCGCTCTTTTACAAAATAGTTTTTTTGTTTTAACCAATTTATTTCGGTTAAATAATGTATTGGACCCAATACTGCGTAAGAAAATAAAAAAAGTGCAAAAGGTAACTTAAAAGCAAGTAAAAGCGATAACACTATTAACCCAATATTTAAATTATCAATTATTTTTGTTTTCATTTTAAATTACAAAATACTGTAATAAACCAAATGTACAGTAATTTTATTTTTAACTATTAAATAACTTCTTTATTGGGCAGGTTCGTTTTAAATAAACTATTGTTAATAAAAACACATTTTATAAACTAAAATAGCTAAAAAATTGTTGGTTTTAGTTAAAAAAGCCCTACATTTGCACCCGAATTAAAAAACTTAGTACACTCTATTTTTTAAAATGACTGGTAAATCCAATACACGTAGCAAAATTTCGGGCATTTGCTTATTAATAATGTCTATATTTTTATTGTCTTCAACTTCTTTAAATGCAAACAATCAACCGCAAGACGAAGCCCACCATGAAGAGGTTAGTACAGCAACCCTTTCTGTAACCGAAGATGCCCATAATGCAGATAAACCTGTAGATATAGCCGCTATTGCTTTTGAGCACATTTTAGATGCGCATTCATGGCATTTTTGGGGCGAAGGACATGATGCGGTGGCAATGCCTTTACCTATCATTATTTATTCAAGTACAAATGGATTAAAAGTATTTTCTTCTGCAAAATTTGAGCATGGTCATGCTTCTTACGAAAATTATAGTTTAGTAGATGAAAAAATTGTGTCAAGCGATCCAAACGAAAGTATTTACGATTTTTCAATTACTAAAAATGTAGCGCAATTATTATTATCGGCAATAGTACTTTTATTAGTATTTACATCAATGGCTAAAGCTTATAAAACACAAGGTGTAATCTCAGCTCCAAAAGGCAAGCAATCGTTTTTAGAGCCTTTAGTAGTTTTTGTTCGCGATGATTTGGCTAAAAACAACATTGGCTCAACATCTGATAAATACGTACCTTATTTACTAACCGTGTTTTTTATGATTTTAATTAACAACGTGTTTGGTTTAATACCAATTAGTGCAAATTTAACGGGTAATATTGCCTTTACCTTAGTATTATCGGTGGTTACATTTATAGTTACCAATATTAATGGTAACAAACATTACTGGAGTCACATATTTTTACCTCACGCTCCAAAAGCTATTTGGCCTATTTTAATTCCTATTGAGGTATTTGGTATTTTAACAAAGCCTTTTGCATTAATGATTCGTTTATTTGCAAACATTACCGCTGGGCATATTATTATTATATCATTAGTTGGTTTAATATTTATTTTTAAAAGTATTTATATTGCTCCTGTTGCCGTAGCATTTTCATTATTTATTGATATTTTAGAAGTATTAGTAGCCTTTTTACAAGCTTATATATTTACCATGCTTACTGCTTTATTTATTGGTTCGGCGGTGGCCGATCCTAACGAAGATGGCGCGCATACAAGCGACGATGATAAGGTAACAGCAGGGCATTAATAATTACTACGGACTGTAAACGTATAAAACAAACAGAAAATTAAAACAATTAATAACAAACAAAAAAACAAAACAAAATGGGTGGAAGTATCGCAGCAATCGGAGCAGGTTTAGCCGTAATAGGCGCTGGTATCGGTGTAGGACAAATTGGTGGACATGCAATGGATGCCATTGCTCGTCAACCTGAAGCATCAGGAAAAATTACAACAACAATGCTTATTGCAGCAGCCTTAGTTGAAGGTGTGGCTTTATTTGGTGTTGTAGTTGCATTAATTTGCAAGTAATTTTAAACGAGTTTAACCAATGCTATTACGGTTGGTAATAGCATTGGTTTTAATTAATTGCAATACTAAACTTTAAGCTGAGTATAGTAAAAGCTTATTAATCAAATGGTTAGAGTATCGAAGTTATCTTTCGGCTCCACTCAAGATAAAAAAGCCTTGTAATACAAAACTCAGTTAAAGGGAAACAAAATTTAAAAAACAAAAACTATTAAAAACAATATAAAATGAGTTTATTTATTTTAGCAAGTTTAATTGACCCAGCCATTGGTTTAATATTTTGGACAACCATTACCTTTTTACTACTTTTAGTATTATTAGGTAAATTTGCTTGGAAACCTATTTTAACGGCTATTAAAACCCGCGAAAAAGGAATTGAAGATGCCCTTTCAAGCGCACAAAGTGCTTTAAATGATATGCGCGAATTAAAATCGAGCAACGAAAAAATTTTAAACGAAGCGCGTGCTGAGCGTGATACCATGCTTAAAGAAGCCCGCGACATTAAAGAAGGCATTTTGGCCGAAGCCAAAACAAAAGCTACTTCAGAAGCCGAGCGTATTATGAAAACAGCTCGTGAGCAAATTAATAACGAAAAAAATGCAGCGATCTCTGATTTAAAAAATCAAGTAGCTAAACTTAGTATTGATATTGCCGAAAAAATATTAAAGTCTGATTTATCAAGCGACGAAAAGCAAAAAGCTTTAGTAAGTAACCTAATGAAAGACGTAAACTTAAACTAACATAAACTAAAAATGAGTGTTGCCTCAAGATATGCTAAATCGTTAATCGACCTTTCTGTTGAAAAAAATCAACTTGAATCCGTTAGAAACGATATGCAACTAATTGCAAAAGTTTGTTTACTTAACGCAGACTTTATTACCCTTTTAGATAGCCCCATTGTTAAAACAGACAAAAAACAAGCTATTTTTAAATCTATTTTTGATGGGAAAGTAACGCCAATCACCTTATCATTTTTAAACTTAATTGCCGTTAAGCGTCGCGAAAGTAACCTTAATGCCATCGCTAAAGAGTTTGACGAGCAATACAAAGAACGCTTAAATATTACCTCTGCCACCGTTACATCGGCAGTTGCCTTAGATGATAAATTAAAAGGCGATATTTTAAATTTAGTAAAGCAAACAACTACTGGCAGTGTTGAATTAATACAAAAAGTAGATGCAACATTAATTGGTGGTTTTGTATTAACCATTAACGATAGACAAATAGACCAAAGCGTAAAACGTAAATTAAACGATTTAAGAAAAAACTTTTCGAGTAGCGAAAATTTAATAAGTATAAATTAAGTAAGTATATAAAGTTTAGCTATTAAACATTAATAACTAAACGCTAAAAACTAAATAGTATGGCAGAAATAAACCCCGCAGAAGTATCTGCAATTTTAAGACAACAACTTTCAGGTTTTAAATCTGAAGCCGAGTTAGAAGAAGTAGGAACCGTATTACAAGTAGGTGATGGTATTGCCCGCATTTACGGCTTATCTAAAGTTCAATCAGGTGAGTTAATTGAGTTTGAAACAGGCTTAAAAGCAATTGTATTAAACTTAGAAGAAGACAATATTGGTGCCGTATTATTAGGTAGCAGCGAAGGTATTCGCGAAGGTAGTTCTTGTAAACGTACAAACCGTATTGCTTCATTAAAAGTAGGCGAAGGTTTATTAGGCCGCGTAGTAGATACGTTAGGAAACCCAATTGATGGCAAAGGCCCAATTGCTGGTACAACTTACGAAATGCCCTTAGAGCGTAAAGCACCTGGTGTAATTTATCGCCAGCCCGTTACCGAGCCGTTACAAACGGGTATTAAAGCTATTGATGCCATGATACCAATTGGACGTGGACAACGTGAGTTAGTTATTGGCGATCGTCAAACTGGTAAAACTGCCGTTTGTATTGATACGATTATTAATCAAAAAGAATTTTACGAAGCTGGTAAACCAGTATTTTGTATCTACGTAGCTATTGGCCAAAAAGGGTCAACGGTAGCAAACGTAGTGCGTGTATTAGAAGAAAACGGAGCCATGGCTTACACCTGTGTTGTAGCTGCTAATGCTGCTGAGCCCGCTCCAATGCAGTTTTACGCACCATTTGCTGGGGCTGCTATTGGCGAATTTTTTAGAGATACCGGTCGCCCAGCTTTAATTGTATTTGATGATTTATCAAAACAAGCAGTTGCTTACCGCGAAGTATCTTTATTATTACGTCGCCCACCAGGCCGCGAAGCTTACCCAGGTGATGTATTTTATTTACACAGTCGTTTGTTAGAGCGTGCTGCAAAAATAAATAATAACGATTCTATTGCTCAGAGTATGAACGATTTACCAGAGTCAATTAAACATTTAGTTAAAGGTGGTGGTTCGTTAACAGCTTTACCAATTATTGAAACACAAGCTGGCGACGTTTCTGCATACATTCCAACCAACGTAATTTCTATTACCGACGGACAAATATTTTTAGAAGGTAACTTATTTAATGCTGGTGTTCGCCCGGCTATTAACGTAGGTATTTCGGTAAGTAGAGTAGGTGGTAATGCTCAAATTAAATCCATGAAAAAAGTGGCTGGTACTTTAAAGTTAGATCAAGCGCAGTTTCGTGAGTTAGAAGCGTTTGCTAAGTTTGGGTCTGATTTAGATGCCGCAACAAAATCAGTATTAGATAAAGGCTCACGTAACGTTGAAATTTTAAAGCAAGGTCAGTTTTCGCCACAACGTGTAGAACAACAAATTGCAATTATTTATTTAGGAACTAAAAATTTATTACGCTCAGTGCCTATTAATAAGGTACGCGAATTTGAAAAAGAGTTTTTAGACTATTTAGAACGTAAACATAAAAATGTATTAGACGAATTAAAAGTTGGAAAATATACCGACGAAATTACTAATACATTAGAAGCAGTAGCAAAAGAATTAGTAGCAAAGTATAACTAAATAAGTTTTTAATGTTGAGTTTTTAGTTTTTTTGTAAATATTTATTAAAAACTAATCACTAAAAACTCAAAACTAAAATGGTATGGCAAGTTTAAAAGAGGTAAGAAATAGTATAGTATCCATTGGTAGCACCATGCAAATTACTAGTGCCATGAAAATGGTAAGTGCTGCAAAATTAAAGCGCGCGCAAGATGCTATTACTCAAATGCGCCCTTACGCCAATAAATTAAAAGAAATTTTAGAAAACGTAAGTGCCAGTGTTGATGCCAGCGAAAATGTATTTGCGCGCAATGGCGGTGGTAAAAATGTTTTAATAATTGCTATATCAAGTAACCGTGGTTTAGCAGGTGCATTTAATAGTAATATTATTAAAAAAACCCATCTTTTAATTAAAAACGAATATGCTGGTTATAATGTTACTGTTGTTCCCATAGGTAAAAAAGTACAAGATGCCTTTAAACGCACACAATACGCTATTACTGGGCAAGATTTGCCACATCATACTAACGAATTGTTTGATGGTTTAAGTTATGCTAAAGCAGCACCAGTAGCTCAACTAATAATGGATGCTTTTTTAAATAAAGAATTTGATAAAGTAGTATTGGTATATAACCAGTTTAGAAATGCGGCGGTGCAAATTACAACCGAAGAACAATTTTTACCAATTGTATCAACACCATCTGAAACAAAAACTGCAAAAACAGATTATATTTTTGAACCTAACCAAGCATATATTGTAAACGAATTAATACCACGTAGCTTAAAAACCCAATTGTACAAAGCCCTGTTAGATAGCTTTGCAAGTGAGCACGGCGCACGTATGACTGCCATGCACAAAGCTACCGATAACGCCAAGGCCATGCAAAAAGATTTAAAAATTATGTATAATAAAGCCCGTCAAGCAGCTATCACTAAAGAGATTTTAGAAATTGTAGGTGGCGCAGAAGCCCTAAAAGGATAGTGCTATTTACTAAAACTAAAAAAGCGTTTCAATTTATTTGAAATGCTTTTTTTATTATGCACTTATAGTATTTGGGTGTTGCTTCAATCGCAGGTTTGCAAAACCTGCGGAGCGGTGGAGGTTGTGTGTCGGTCGCTGAGCCTGTCGAAGCGAGACTCAATAAATAAAATTTTAAAAATAAATTAATAAACAACAATGTGAGTGTATTTACCAATTAAATTTTTAAGCGGCGTATCCTTGTAATCTAAATTTATAATATAACTTTTATTTGGCTCCGTGTTTTTTATAATATACTTCATTTCATTAGGGTAATCTTTTTTAAAATAGCTATCCTTTTTGATATTTAATAAATATATAGAACAGATATTTTTGTTTAGAAATATTTTTTTTATTTTATAAGCTAAAGGACTCCAAGTTGTATTTTTTACCCATCTTAATTGAGCTTTATCATCTAAATTAATATGTGCGTTTCCATTAATCGAGATAACAGTTTTGTTTGAGTCTTTTTCAATTTCATTTTTTACCATATTAAATAAAAAGGTTTCCCTATAATCCGAAAAACCAATCCCTTTTACATTTGGATCAATAATATCATCGATAGTTGCTCTTAATGCATAAAAATACTCGTCTACTCCCGTAGAGTCGGAATCTAAACATTTTTTATGAAGTGCTTTATTTTTATTATAATGCTCTAGAAAAATTTCGTATTTATTTAAGTTTTTTAATATACGTGGAGGTTTCATCATCCCAATTTCTAAAAATTCTTTCAAATCATTTTGGATTAAAATAGGTAATTCTTTGTTTTGATAAGCTTTTATTATATAATCTTTTGAGAAATTTTCTTTCGCAAAAATATCGATTGCTTTAGGAAAAATATGATTGTTATATAAAAACCTAACTAAATTATAGTTATACTTATTTTCGACCAGAGAAAAAAAATTATAATTTATAGAATCATTATTCACAAAAAAATTAAAAAGAGGGTAGTTTATATCATAGCCAGC
>JANYEQ010000046.1 GCA_025363015.1 Bacteroidota bacterium | reverse complement strand
ACTATTTATTATTTGTAGTTTAAAACTACCGCTTCGGCTAAGCTCAGCGTCCGTAATTTCAATATTTAAAATATTGTTGGCAGGGTTGGGGTAAACCTTTACGGTTGCTGAGCCTGCCGAAGCAAATTCGTTTATACCAACTGTGCTACAATAAAAAGCGCTACTATCACAGCCTGTGCTATCATACTTTATAATGAAAAAAGGATTGGGATTAATATATGATTGTTCTATCGCTGTTATAAAGCTATTATCGCTGGTGATGTTTAATGACATCATACGCTGTACGTTTATTAAAGATGAACTTGTTTTATAATTATAATATTTATTCCAAATAATAATACCATTTTTAGTAACTCTAGTTATTCTGTTTGTTAAATTTGTTATTAAATTATTTTCCTGTGCAGTATCTATATTTCCGACAATTATTAAATCTTGGTTTGATAACTCTTTTATATCATTAAATGAATTACCTGAGGCTAGTTTATCATACCGAAAATTCCAAATAGGTGTTGTGGGATTGTCGATATCAAATTTAACCGCATAACTTTTATAACATTGAACAGAGCCGGCTAAAATCCCATTATATTCTCCACCAACTGCAACAAATTTTTTATCTTTAGTTTGTGTTATACTAGTTAATACACTACTTGGTCCAGAATAGCTTTTTCGTGCCAATAAATTACCTAAACTATCTAAAATTAAAATATTTGAATAACTATACCAATTATTAGAATTACCTATATATTGGTAGCCTACTGTTACTATTTTTTTAGTAGCGCTATCTTGAAGAATAGCTTTACCATCTTGCACATTTGGGCAACCTCCAGTAGTATTATATATTTTTTTTCGCCAAAGCTCATTGCCATTTGCATCTGTTTTTATTATTAATAAAGGGCTAGTTGTTACGTTCTGAAAAAATCCTGTAATTAGAAAGCCTCCATCAACACTACCAACAACTTGCTGAGGTATTACATCATAACCTGCTTCATAAAATCGTTTTTGCCAAATAGTATCACCATTAAAATTAAATTTAATAAATGCGCCCAAATAGTTATTATTACTATCTCGAACACAACCAACATGATATAAGTAATTACTCTGTTTATAAAACCATTTTGTTATTGAGGGATTATCTAAATATTCAAATTTATTATTACCATATTTTTTAGTCCATTGCGGTTGCCCCTGAGTATTTAACCCAACTAAAGTTAATCGATTAGTAGTAAAGCCATTTAAGGTATCAACCACAATGCCACAAACAATATAATTGTTTGGCGTTGTTTCAAAAACAGCTTTTGTGGTATTATTTAAAGCATTTGGTAATTTAAATTGGCGTTTAAAACCACTTTGGCTGTAACCAAGTGTTACAGCCAAAATGATGGTAAAAAATATAAAGCTTTGTTTTTTCAATACATAAATTTACTAAAAATTTAATTAACTTTTACAGCTTTGGTTTGATATAATTTTGTTTTGCCACTATAAACAGCCAACATATATATGCCGCTATTTAATTGGTTTAAATTTAAAGTGCTTGTTTGAGTTAATAATTTTGCTGTGTAAACTACCTGTCCAAAACTGTTTGTAACTTGTATATGCATGTCTTGATAATCTTCGTTACTTAATGCAAAAGGTAATTCAACCGTTAACATTCCATTCGTTGGATTAGGGAAAATTTTAAATGATGACGCTTCAACCTCGCTCTGTGTAATAGTATTGGTTTGATTATTAAACAAACGTGCGCCACCATTTTGTTCGGGCAAAAGGCGAGGCACCTCAAACTTAGTACCAAATACAAACTGCAATAAAGCCTGTGCGCCACCATAGCCTATATTATCTACATTAGCAGCATAGTTGTTTAAAAATTGTACATCGTTAGGGTTGTTTAATAAAACAATACGTTTACTTTTTGTCTTAACACAAAAAGTAACAAAAGAAATCAAGGCTTCATAAAATTTATCTGAAAAATACGTCGCTTAAAGCTAAACGATTAAGCGCTTCGCAGGACAAATGTGTAGTACACATTTGAGCCAGCTTGTGCGGTGACTTGTTCAACTTTTATCTCTTTCAACTTTTTCTTGATAAAAAGTTGAGCAAAAATCAAGGCTTAAAATAAATTCCTTGATTTGATGTTTTAATTTTTCTCAACGCCTACGAACTCGCTTCGCTCAAACAACGTAGGCTTACGCAAATGCCTGCGCAGAAAAACTAAAACACAAATCGTACGGAATTTATTTAATGCCATTTATCACCTCGCTATTACAAAACGCTTACTAACGGTTTGTGAGTTGGTGCTTTTTAGATTTAAAACATACACCCCAATGGGCAAATCTTTTGTATTAATTAAAGCTTTATTTTCTGTAAAGGTAATTTCTTCTTCTCTTATA
>JANYEQ010000045.1 GCA_025363015.1 Bacteroidota bacterium | reverse complement strand
GTCGCTTTTTTTATTTAAACAAATTTAAAAAAAAATACTTTAATTTTAAATTAATACAATTAAGCTATTAACAAAAAAAAACGAGAGAAACATTCTCTCGTTTTATAATACACCCTAAACGCAAATTAAGATTTAATATTTATAAACTTAATTTTATTTATGTTTTTAAACTCGTTGCTTTTTTTACCATACAGGCTGGCAACGTAATCTTTTACCTCAAAGGCAATTACTACTAGGCCTGTTACTGCATCGTATAAAATATGGTTACGGTTAGTACGCGCAGCATCTAAGCTGGTGGTAGTAGTTATTACAGCGGTATTTACTGTTTTTAGTTGTGTCAAAAAACTAGTTAAACCAGCTATGTTTAAATCTAACTCGTTTGGCGTATAACTAGGCACACTGTTTACCAAATTTACCAAGGCAGTAAAAAATTCTATTTTACTATCAAAGCTTTGTTGCGATGTGCTAATAGTTTTTATTACTGGTATTGCCGGTAGTGTAGTATTATCAACCGCTTTAGTACTTGTAGGTACTATGGTGCTACTTGTTTTTTTACTACGCCCCAATAGTTTTTTGTAAATTGCTTTTGCATTAGCCAAAGTTTGGGCACTTGCACCCGCAGCTTTTAAGGCACTAATAATACGCGGTGCCAATAGTTTTAGGTTTTTAAACGTAATTGTACGGTTTACTACTGCAATTTTGTAATTTGTAACCGAGTTTACCATAGTGGTAATTGCACCATTGGCTGTAGCGTTTAATACCGCTAAACTACTAAGTTGTAAGGCGGCTAAACTTGGGTTATAGGTACTACCAAAGGCAGTACAGTAGCTTATTAAATCTTCGAGGTTAGCAACATTTTTTGCATGCCCCACTTCGCTTATTGTTTTCATAATTTTTAATTTTTTTTGGTTAATTAATTTATTGTTTAACCACTAAGGCATAAAGTACTGTAAGTTGCACTTAGCGTTATTTTATTTTTTGCTGCTGATTTAGATTTAACGCAGATTTTAATTTTTTCTCATTGTTCAAAATCTTTGTAATCCTTCTCAAGTTTATTATCATGCAGTGCTCCTTTCTTTTTTATAACTTTTATAACGTAATAATTTAAAAAAAGTTACTTGCTTTAACAGGCTTTAACAATTGCACTAATAAATTTAACAAAAGGGCTAAGTTTTTTAACAATTTACACAGTTAACAGGAGGAAGCACAACTTTAAGTATGTCAAGTGCTACTTTAAAAATGGTACACCCAACTTTAAAAGTGTAAAGTACAACTTTAAGTATACCAAGTGCTATTTTAAAAATGGTACAGCCAACTTTAAAAGTGTGATGCTCAACTTTAAGTATGCCAAATGCTACTTAAAAAATGGTACAGCCAACTGTAAAAGTGTGATGCTCAACTTTAAGTATGCCAAGTGCTACTTTAAAAATGGTACAGCCAACTGTAAAAGTGTGATGCTCAACTTTAAGTATGCTAAGTACTACTTTAAAAATGGTACAGCCAACTTTGAGTAAGTAAAGTTTTAAAACAAATTAGAAAAGGCATTTACAAAAAAAAATTACTGTTTAATAATTTTTGCTGTAGCAATTAATTGCCCATTACGTGTTAAGTGTAAAAAATAAATACCGCTTTTTAATTCGCAAATGTTAATTGCCGATTGATGATGTGTAAATGAAATACTTTCTTCTTTTACAATTTGCCCCAAACTATTGGTAATTGTATATTGATGGTTGTTAGCCAAGCCTGCCAAAAGCCCATTTTCTATTTTCCATTCAATATTTAAAATATCATTAGCCGGGTTAGGATAAATTTTTAAATCATAATTTTTAATTTTTAATTCCTTTACTCCCACAACGCTACTAATATTTATATCGTCAATAAAAATATTGTTACCCGACCCATTTACATCACTCGTAAATTCAAATTTAAAATATACATTTTGGTTTCCAATAACCGAACTTAAGTTTACCATTTCGCTTATCCATTCGCTAGGGCTTGGGTTTAAATACGCCGTTGTTTGTATAGTACCCGTACTGTTTAAAGCAGTACCACTTTTGTTGTAAACAGCCACCCAGCTGGCGCCACAGTTTATTGATGTGTAAACTGTTAATCTATCATCATTTGCCGTGCTTTGTTGGGTATAGGCATATTTAAAATTTAATTGGGCATTAAGGCTGTTTTGTAAATTATAATCAGGGCTGTAAAAATTAATTATTTCGCTGGGGTTATCTAAAAAATTATTTACCCATATACAATTACTACCCGTACTGGCCGATGTGCTGTAAGTTGCAAAATTACTCCCGTATTGGGGCGTAGTTTCTATCCAATTATTATCAGGAAAAACACCAGTTTCAAAATCTTTAATAACATTTGTAGTGCCGCTTCCTACACCTGCCATTACAACAATAAATTGTTTAATAATAGAGTCGGCCCCCACACTATTACTTACTTTTAATTGCACAGGGGCAATACCCGAGTTGGTAAAGGTTAAATTACCATTTTGTAAAGTACTTGTATTTGCAGCAAAGGTACTGCTCCATTTCCAATTATTAATGGTGCCATTGTAACTATAATCCGTAAAATTTAAAGTATTACCTATACAGGTTACACTTTGGCTTGATATAAATTCGGCCTTAGGCGCACAGGCTATATTGGGGTTAATAATGCCTGTAGCTATTAAATTGGCAGTTGTCCATATATTATTACGCCCCCCTACACTACTATTTAAAGCATTTTGCATACGTATTTTTTGGTCAACGGTGTACATATTACTACAATATGCATACTCCATATAATTTTGTACATTTTCTACAATACCCGCTGTACAAGCCGCCGAAGACAAATTACAATTGCTATGCCCTTTGGTAATGGGTGTATCATTTACGCCATCATCGCCACAAGCCACACCCGGTTGGTTTGTGCTACCCCAAGTATGCTGTAAATTAAACCAATGCCCTACTTCGTGTGTTAGTGCACGCGATACGTAAGGGTTTGCCGTACCAATACTGCCTACATATTGACTTAAAATAACAACAGCATCGGCATTTGCACCTACCGACCCTGGTAAGTACGTATACCCTGCTGCCCCTGCCTGCATTGTTTTTACAACATACACATTTAAATATTTACTAGGAGGCCACGTGTATTTGTAATAACTAAAATCTACCGCCCAATTGGTATGTGGGTCGTAATGCCTTGTAATACCATTGGTACAATTACCGTTGGGGTCTTTAGTAGCCAACCTAAACTCTATATTACAATTAGCAGCTAAATTTTTATATTGATTAATGATATTAGAAGTATCGGCATTTTGCTTTAAAAAATCGCGCGTTAAAATACTAACGGCATTATTAATTTGTGCGTCGCTAATGTTTTCGCTTCCGCCAGTATGTAGTATATGAAATACTACTGGTATGGTGTAATTTGCAACTGCATTTGTTTTATTTACACCTGCGTGTTGCTGTTGTTCTGCCTCTATCATTAACTGTTCAAAACGTGCTTTTGCTGTATTATCAGTATTAAATAAGTAATTTTGAGCCATATTAAAACCACAATTAAATTGCGATTTTACCGATAAAAAACAAACCAAAACAAGTAGCAATGCGTAAATCTTTTTCATAAATAAATTTTAAGGTACAAAGCTAAGATAATGTATTTTAATTAAATTTACCGTTTATATAATTATAATGAGCAACACTATACAACAGTTACATATTGGTATTTTGGGCGGCGGCCAATTAGGACGCATGATGTTACAATATGCCAACAACTTAAATTTAAACATTGCCATTTTAGACCCTGATAAAAATGCCCCTTGCAAACATTTAGTTAAAAAATTTACCTGTGGCAGTTTAACCGATTACGAAACCGTTTACGATTTTGGAAAAGATAAAGACCTTATTACCATCGAAATTGAAAACGTAAATATTGAAGCACTTAAAACTTTAGAAAAAGAAGGTGTAAAAGTATATCCACAACCGCATGTGATAGAGTTAATACAAGATAAAGGTTTACAAAAAATGTTTTATCAACGAAATAACATTGCCACTGCCGATTTTTTTTTAGTAGAAACTAAAGCACAAATAAAAAAATATACAGATTACTTTCCATTTTTTCAAAAACTACGTAAAGGTGGCTACGATGGCAAAGGAGTAATAAAATTAGTAAGTCCGCACCATTTAGATAAAGCCTTTGATGCACCTTGTGTATTAGAACGTTTAGTAAATTTTGATAAAGAACTTTCGGTAATTGTAGCCCGAAGCGAAAATGGCGAGGTGAAATGTTTTCCGGTGGTAGAGTGCGAGTTTAATAGTGAAGCCAACTTAGTAGAATTTTTATTTTGCCCAG
This sequence comes from Bacteroidota bacterium, assembly GCA_025363015.1. GTDB lineage: Bacteria > Bacteroidota > Bacteroidia > B-17B0 > Aurantibacillaceae > Aurantibacillus. Next base: position 39,261 of record JANYEQ010000045.1, on the reverse strand, counting down.
CAAACATAAAAAAATCTGTAGAAATAGAAGCTACTAAAAAAGCCATTGATATTGCCGAAAAGTTGGGTATAATTGGCATTTTAGCCGTTGAATTTTTTTTAACGAAAGACGGTAAAGTGTTGGTAAATGAAATTGCACCTCGCCCACACAACAGTGGTCATCATACTATTGAGGCAAATATAACCTCACAATTTGAACAACACTTACGAGCTATTTTAAATTTACCTTTAGGCGATACCTCTATTATAAAAGCAGGCGTAATGGTAAACCTATTAGGCGATTTTGGTTACGAAGGCACTGCCATTTACCAAGGCTTAGAAGATGTTTTAAAATTTAGTGGCGTGTATTTGCATTTATACGGTAAAGAAAAAACAAAACCTTTTCGTAAAATGGGTCATGCTACTATAATAGACGATGATATTTTAAAAGCCAAACAAAAAGCAAAAATTGTAAAACATACTTTAAAAATTATTGCTTAGTAAACTACCTTGTTTTTTAGTATTTAAACATAGTTATTATTTAAGATATGGAAAAAAGTTTATGCCCCGAGTGTGGCGAGGTTATAAAAGGCCGAGTAGATAAAAAATTTTGTAGCGATTTATGCCGTAATGCCTTTAATAATAAGCGCAACGCCGATACAACCAATTACGTGAGAAACATTAACAATAGTTTACGTAAAAACAGAAGAGTGTTAGAAGAAAATTTGCAAGGCGATACTACAAAAATTGCAAAACAAAAACTATTGGATAAAGGTTTTAATTTTAATTATTATACAAATATAATTACTACTAAAACTAACAATACATATTTTTACTGTTACGAATTTGGCTACTTGCCTATAGAAAACGATTATATATTAATAGTAAAACGTAAAACAGACTAACTTCCCCAACGGTAAGTGGTTTGTTCAACTTCTGCCAAATCTAAAACTCTATCAATTACTGTAGCCGCCAATTCTTCAAAGGTTTTTGGTAACGAATAAAAGGAAGGCGATGCAGGGCAAATAATACCTCCAGCTTCAGTAATGGTTTTCATATTATTTATATGAATTAAACTTAAAGGTGTATCGCGTGTTACTAAAATTAATTTTTTGCGTTCTTTTAAAATAACATCCGCAGCACGTGTAATTAAATCGTTACTAATGCCAGTTGCTATTCGGGCAAGTGTGCCCATACTACAAGGGCAAATAATTAATGTATTGTATTTAGCCGAACCACTTGCAAAGGGCGCAAAAAAATCGTTTTTAGTGTACGTTTTAAAACTGTAGTTTTTATAATCGTCGTTTTGTAACTCGCATTGCCAAACGGTTTTAGCATTATCGCTAAATACTAAACTTATTTCGGCAAATTTATCTTTTGTTTTTTCTAACTTATCTAACAAAACTTTAGCGTAAACGCTACCGCTAGCACCTGTTACTGCAATAGCTATTTTATGATTGGAGTGCTGACTCATGTTTATTTTTAAAATTTAGTTTATACGAAACAATTAAGGTTAAAATATTATTGTAAAATCCTTTATTAAAAAAGCGTGCCACCGGATTAGGAAAAAATACCAAATTGGCTATTTGTCCATAATCGCGAATAGATGCGAAAGAATTAGAGGTTCTTACCTCAACAAAAAAATTATCCTGTATTTTGCGGCCTAAGCCAAAATTAATACCATACTCAAACTTTTTAAAAGGGTAGTAACCCGTGTAATCTACATTATTAATATTTTCAGAATAGTTTACAAGATAGGCTAATGAGGGGCCAAGCGTTAAAAAATAAATAGCATTGGCGTTGTATTTTAGGCAGATAGGCAAATCAATATAATTTAAATTTAAGCGGTAATAACTGTAATCACCTTTTATAGGGTTTTGATTGTGCTTAGCGCCTTTTTGCGAAAAATAAAAGCCAATATCAAAACTAATTTTTGTACTAATTTTTGCATTAACCGTTAAACCACCAAAGCCACCAAATTTATTATAACCATCGTAACTATCGCCATGCACTTGGCAAGCATTAAAACCTATAGATGGTTTTATACTAAAAATAGAATTGTTGGTTGTTTGCGATTTTAATATAAAAGAAGAAACAAAAAATATATAAACTATATATCGCATGTTGTAAAATTACTAAAAAATACAACGGGTAATGCTATTAGCTGATTATACTGTTAAATTTCTCCCAAAACAGTTTGCGAACCTTTTACCACATCGCCAATTTTTACATTTAGTTTTGTGCCAATTGGCAAAAATAAATCAACCCTTGAACCAAATTTAATAAAGCCCATTTGTTGGCATTGGCTTGCTACATCGCCTTGTTTACAATACCAAACAATACGGCGAGCTAAAGCCCCAGCAATTTGGCGAAATAAAATTTCGGTACCCTTGGCGTGTTTTACTACAATGGTTGTACGCTCATTATCGGTACTACTTTTAGGTTCGTAAGCTGCTAAAAATTTACCTGGGTGATATTTAAAAAAACTAACTACGCCAGCAATGGGATAACGGTTTACATGCACATTTGTAGGGCTCATAAATATACTTACTTGTAAACGTTTGTCTTTAAAATACTCGCCTTCATTCGTTTCTTCAACTACCACTATTTTACCATCTGCGGGTGCAATAATTAAATTATCGCCTAAGGTAAATTGGCGGGTAGGGTTTCTAAAAAACTGTAAAATAGTAAGGGTTAAAAAGCCACTTAGCAAGTAGGCAAATAAATGAGCTATAAAAAATGTAGGAAAAAAATGATGGGCAATAAAAATAATAATTGCGCTAAATACCAATACTAATGCTAAACTTACGTAACCTTCTTTATGAAATTTCATTTATATTTTTTTAATTTATTTATCTTTATATATTACCATGTTAATAATACCTTTTGTTGGGCTTGAATTATCGCTCAACGATACCACAAAAGGTTTACGTTGCCCTTCAAAACAATTATACACAACATAGCCTTTATCTTCGGTAGGGTTTGGTAATTTATTGGTATAATAATCTTTTAAATCACAAAATAGGTAAGAAGTTAATTCTAAATCATCGCTATTAATTTGCAAATTAATTTCAGTTAAACTATCGTTGTTTAAAGTATAATCTATAGAATAGTTGGTAAGGCTATCGGCCTTATATTCAAAATATAAATGCCCTTGTGAGGTTTCGATGGGTAAACTACTTTCTACTTTTTTAATACTATCAGCGGTACTATTTAAGTTTAACCCCCTAAACACACCTGTTGTTGATTTTATAATTTGGTCTAACAAAGGATGAAAACCTTCAAAAATTCGAACAACGGTTTTAACTTCTTCTTTTTTAGTTGGCTGACAAGCACAAAACAATAAGCTACTGCTTATTACAACTAAAATTATTTTTAAAATATTGTTCAACTAAAAATTTTACTAAAACTATATAAATAGATGCTAATTAAAAAGTTAAAAAAAATAATTAATTAACAGTGCGTTGTTTTTAAAGTTAAATCTAACCAAATAAATACAAAGGTTACTTAGTTTTAGCGTTTATGAGTCCGCCTCCTCAATTTCTACTTTTTCTAGCCTCATTTAGTAAGCCATTTATTATTATTTTTTGCGCTTATGAATTCGGCTCTACCCCACTTGCTATGGCTTCTGGCCTCATTTGAGGAAAAAACAACACTTCTTGTATGGCTACGTTGTTGGTTAAAAGCATGGTTAATCTATCAATACCAATACCTATACCAGCTGTAGGAGGCATGCCATACTCTAACGCACGTAAAAAATCGTTATCAATAAACATCGCTTCATCATCACCTCGTTGTTGTAATGCTAATTGGTCTTCAAAGCGTGCGCGTTGGTCAATTGGGTCGTTTAACTCGCTATACGCATTTGCAATTTCTTTACCGTTTACCATAAGTTCAAAACGTTCTACCAAACCTTCAACGGTTCGGTGTTTTTTAGTAAGCGGACTCATTTCAATAGGATAATCGGTAATAAAAGTAGGTTGTATATAATTACCTTCGCATTTAGCTCCAAAAATTTCGTCAATTAATTTGCCTTTGCCCATGCTTGCTTCTGTATGAATATTAAGTTGTTTACATACATCGCGTAATCCATTTTCGTCCATAGTACTAATATCGTAGCCTGTATGGTCTTTAATAGCTTGGTACATGGTTACACGTTTAAATGGGGCTTTAAAATCTATTTTTTTATCGCCTACGGTTACTTCGGTTTGTTCGTATAAATCCATGGTTACCTTTTCTAATAAATTTTCAGAAAACGTCATCATCCAATTATAATCTTTGTAGGCTACATAAAATTCAAGTACCGTAAACTCCGGATTGTGAGTTCTATCCATTCCTTCGTTTCTAAAATCTTTTGCAAATTCAAAAACGCCTTCAAAACCGCCAACAATAAGGCGTTTCAAATATAATTCGTTTGCAACACGCAAATACAAAGGCATATTTAAAGCATTGTGATGGGTAATAAATGGCCTAGCTGTGGCACCACCGGGTATACTTTGTAGTATAGGGGTTTCTACTTCTAATAAACCAGAATTGTTTAAAGTTGTGCGAATAGAGTTTATTATTTGAGATCGTTTTTTAAACGTGTCGCGTACTTGTGGGTTAATAATTAAATCTACATAACGTTGGCGGTATCTAAATTCAGGGTCGCTTACCTCATCAAAGGAATTACCACTATCGTCAGTCTTAACAATAGGTAAGGGCTTTAACGCTTTGCTTAATAGTTTTAAACCTGTAACGTGAATAGAAATTTCGCCCACTTTAGTGGTAAATACATAGCCTTGTATACCAATAATATCGCCAATATCAATTAGTTTTTTAAATACAACGTCGTACAAGGTTTTATCTTCTTCGGTACAAATATCATCGCGTCTAATATAAATTTGCACACGCCCAGTAGCATCTTGTATTACCGCAAAACAGGCTTTGCCCATATCGCGTACGCTCATAATGCGCCCAGCAATACTAATATCTTTATAGTTTAATTTATCGCGATCGTAATTTTCTTTAATATCAAGCGCATTTGCATTTATTTTAAATTCTTCGGCTGGGTATGGGTTAATGCCTAATTGTTGTAATTCAATAAGTTTGTGACGACGTAATAATTCTTGTTCGCTTAAATGTAAAGTGCTCATTTATTTTAATTTTAAGTGCTAAAAATACATTTAAAATTATAATTAGCTAATAAGAGTTATTGCTAAGAAAATAACAAAACTTAATATTAATATACCCAATGCAGGGTATTACAAACATGATATAAACGTTATATATTTGCTCAATGAAAAAATTATACAATTGATTATTGGCAATAATATCACTATTTACTAAACATTACTGCTCAAACTATCATCACCCATAGCAAATTTAAAAAATAACTACTATAATTGAACTCAAAAAAAATCACAAAATAATAAATCACTTTTACTCACTAATCTTTTATTTTTAAAATCAACATGAAAAAAATAATCTTTCAAACCTCAACTGTAATTGCATTAACAACAGTATTAATTTTTTCTTGTAAAAAGAAAGAAACTACCCCTACTCCTGAACCAGCACCTGCAACTACTACTGGCGGCACAACAACAGGCGCAACAGCAAGTTTTACTTGGACAGAGAATGGAGGCACCACCCTTACAGCCGATTCAGCTTATTGGACAACTTGGAGTTCGGGTACTGGCATTAGGGCTTATAAAGCAGGTTATACAAATTACTTTGAAGTGAATTGGGGCACTTCACAAAACAATACAGCTGTTGGCACAAAACCTTTAGCACTTAGCGATGTTACATTTTTAAAAGGCACTGCTACTTATACTAATAATGCCACCTCAAACTTAAATGTAACAGCTTTTGCAAGTAATCAACTTTCGGGTAACTTTACGGTAGCTATTTCTGGCGGTACTGTTACTACTATTGCAGCTGGCTTTAATGCCTTACCAAAAAAGTAATAAATAATATTTATACAAAAAAAAAAATGAAAAAACATGCTTTTGTATTGATTATTTTATTTTTTAAAATATACTCTATATTTTCTCAAGTAAAAGAAAATACAAATAAAGATAGCGTAAAGGCCATTTTAAAACGTTATTATTCTGAAAATCAAAAAAAGTTAGATAGAACAACTTCTGGCATTGGGGTTGAGGTTTCAAATGTAAATTATGGGCCTAATTACCAACCTATACACTTTAATAAAATACATTTACGTGCCAATATATTTGAATTTAAAGTTGGCATAGGCAACTCATTTTATCAATCGCCATTTAGTACTACAGTATTTAATACACAGGTAAGTACCTGGAGTATGGGGGTTAACCAGCCTATATCTGTTTTAGGAATTGGTAATGCAAATTCAACAAAAGGCATTCGTTTGTTACCTTTTTTTACTGCAGATTTTGGGCATTCATCGTTTAAACAATATACCCGAGGCGACGAAAAACAAGCATCTGCCTTTCATTTATCCATTGCGCCAGGTTATCGTGTTAAAATACCCTATATTATTATTGATTTTAAATTTAATATAACTTGGAATAATGTTACCGAAACAAAATACCCAGGTAGTACGTTTGTAAATAACAGTAATGTTTATATAAAAGATAAAAGTTTTAAAAATTTTAGCTTTACACCTTGTGTTTCGTTTATTGTTGACGGATTGTTTTCAAAATTTAATCCTAAAAATTCTCTAATAAAAGGCAATATGGTTGTGTATGATAACATAAGTGAAAAAAAGTATTATGCAAACGAAACCTATATTCCAGAAACTGGAAAAACTCAAAAAGAAGGCTTATACAAAACAGAAACTACTTATCAATACCATACTGAAGCCGTAGAGATTCCCATTTCAGATATTGGTGCATTTATTGGCATTGGTCCACGTATACTATATCGCCCAGCGGCAACTAATAGTTACCGTATGCCTAGTTTATTAGGTGGTTTTGGTGCGCATGCTCGTTATACATTGCTTAGTTTAGACCTAAATGTAGATAAAGGCACAGCAGGTTTTTCGGGCGAAGTAGATGTAGATAGAAAAATAAGAACAAATATTATTGATACTAAAGGTACTTTTGATGTAACCAATGTAACAGCTAATATTGGTATTGATATTGGACCTGTGTTATTTGCGTTGGGTGGGATTGTAGCAAAAAGAAATGGACAAACACCCTATTTTAGTATTAGTGCAGGTCTTATTTACGGGCATAGTTATTTAAATAATTACACGTATAACGACAAAGCTTTAGGTGATAGTTACCAGGCTTATTATAATGCTAACCCAGATAAAAGTACTATTTTAAACAACCCTGCCTTAAATAAATCAGGCGAAATACACGGTTGGTTTATTGGTGCAGATGTTGGTGCGGTGGGTTTTAGATATGAATTTAATAAATACACTAGTGCTCCTTTAGCGCGTTGTGGTTATTATGCTATTTCGTATAAATATCCATTATTTAAAAGTAAACGCAAAGCCTCTTAAAGAAGTAATTTTTATAATTTTTAAAGAAATTTATAGAACTTATTTTGCCTTAACAGCAAATAACTGCACCTTACTTTCTTGCTTATTAAGCAAGCGTACAATGTTTTTACGGTGAGTAATAACTAATAAAACAGCCACTGTTATTGAAAAGCCTGTAAGTATGGGGTTGGTATTTGATAAGCCAACAATTAATATAATTGGAAAAGCAATACCAGCTAACATAGAAGATAAAGAGACTATTTTTGAACTAAATAATACAATTAAAAATACTATTAAAGATAACACCGAAGCTAAAGGTAAAATACATATAACTATACCTAAAATAGTAGCTACTCCCTTGCCGCCTCTAAAGCCAGCAAATACAGGGAATATATGCCCTAATAAAGCCGAAACACCTAAGCCTAATTGTAGGTTTATAAAATCGTTATTGTGTATGGTTAAACTACTAAAGTAAGCTAAAGCTACAGCTAAACTACCTTTTAAAATATCAATAATTAGTACCGGAATACCCGCTTTTTTGCCTAATACCCTAAATGTGTTTGTTGCACCCGCATTACCACTACCAAACTCACGTACATCCACATTATAAAAATGTTTACCAAGCCATACCGCAGTGGGTATAGAACCAATTAAATAAGCTAAAATTATAAAAACCAGAATCATTTGTTTTTAAATTGTTAAATTACTGTTAGCGAATTTATAAACTTTTTTACATAAAACAAATACTTGGCTATTTTTTTTTGTTAGTAGCAGGGTGTTAAAAACTGAGTAATTTTACTAAAAAAATCACTTCATCAATTTATTTGCATTAGTTAGTTACCAATTATTAATTTTTGTTGCGACATTATTTTACCATTAACGTCTGCTATTTCAACAAAATATATTCCTGAATTTAACTCATTACAACTAATATTTAGTTGCGAAAACCCAGCATTAATAGGTTGATTAGATTTTTTTAGTTCTCTTCCAAACATATCTTTAATTGTTAAAGTGCAATTACTTGCTGTTTTAGAGGTTATTGAAATTGTAAATTTATCTTTTGTAGGATTTGGAAATATTTCTGATATATTTAAGTTATCGTAAACACCTCCCACAGGAATAATAAATGTGCTTTTTCGTTCGCCAGTATATTCAACAGCCGTTATTTTATAATAATTTATAACGTTGGGTTTAAAGGTATTATCATTATAAATGTAGGTAGAAGCTTTATTATTTGCTGTTTGATTTCCAATGGTGCTAAAATTAACGGCATCGGTGCTTCGTTCCACTATAAACTCTTTAATATTACGTTCTTCTTCGGTTTGCCAGGTAAGTTTATTAATACTTGAAATATTTTCGGCATAAAAACTTTTAAAACCGATGGGCAAAACTACGCAAGGACCACTATTGGCGGCGCACGGCGAATCAAATTTATAAGCCGTGTTTGTCATTGTCCATTGATTGTATGGCCCAGGTGATACCACGGCATTATGCGCTGTTGCGTTTACTGGTGGAATATATATTGTACCATCAAAACTTTGTAAACCCATTACTGCCTGTCCGTTATTCCAAGTAGAGCAAACCTGTTTATTCCCCACATGAATTTCAATTTTATTAGATGTTTCAAATAGTTTAATTTGAGAGGTAAAACGCTGAGCAACAACAGTTTCGCAAGCAGTAGAGTACATTGGAATGTTTTCGTAACTTACAATAAATCTACGGTTAGGGGCTACTCCTAAAATAGTAAATGCAATGCGAGATGTTGCAACTGTACCAGTTGAAGCAGGGTTAATATCATGCCAAGGCCCTAAAATAGCATTTCTTGGCAAAGAGGTGCCATTTATAGGGGCAGGATTAGGAATTGTATAGCCAGTACCTGCACCACCTGCGGCATAAGTGCTGGTAAGTATGTTTGGGTTACAAGGTACGGCATCAAGCACAAAAGCACAATTACTAGCTACATAACCTCCAAAATACTGACTACCGCCAAAACAAAAGGTAAACCCAAAATTTACAAACGTGGCAAATAAAATATCATCGGTTGTAGGTAATACAGTACCTACAAAATTTTCAAAACTGTAAGTAGTAGTTGCCGCTGTGTAAGTAGATAAGGAACAAGGAATTGAATAACTAGAAGCAGCAACTGCACTACTGCTGGCAGTACTGGCACCACATGATATTAATTGCCTGTAAAATGTACTAGCACTAGTAGGTACAGTAAGTGTACTAATATTTGTACTTCCAACATTTGTCCAAGGCCCAGCTAAAGCAGGTGCAGATTGCCATTGCGTTATTATTCCACATCCAGCAGTGGATGCGCCTGTTACTGTAATATTTACCGACCCACTTGGCGGGCAAGGTGTGGTAATTAAACTTGCCGTACCACCTGTAGGCATACCGCTACATAATGGCACACAACTTATGGTAGCTGTCCAACCAGGGTTAGTTACCGAACCATCCGATCTAAATCTAAAGGTAATTGAGGTACCGCTTGCTGTTACAAGACCAGGGCTAGTTGCACCACTATAAGCACCAATTAATGGGCTTGAAGTATTTGGTCCATCAAAAATTCGTAACGAATCGCAACACGATTCGGTGCTAAAAGCCGTAAAATTAAGACTCAAGCAATTTCCTGCTGGAACTGTAAATGTTTTTATTAAAACTTCACTATTTGAATAATTACTGGCACTCCCACCACTATCGTAAAAAACGGTGTTAGTTGGTGGGCAAGTTAAGGCCACGGTGCCATTGCTCATTGTATAATATGCTGGCGGTGGTGGGCACGTTACACAATTTAAAGTAGCTGCCCAACCAGGATATACAATAGAACCATCAGAATGCCAAACAAAAGTAAATGCTCCTGTTGAAGAGGTTAAAGTAGGAGGAATTGTATTACCAGCAAAAGTGCCTAGTAGTGTGCCGGCAACACTGTTACCATCGTAAATTTTTAAATTATCGCAACAGCTTTCTGTAGAAAAAGTTGTAAACGCTAATTGTAAACATAAACTAACATTACTTGGGCTAACGGTTAATGTAAAATCTTCGCTATTATTATAGCTTGAACCTGGGCCACCCGAATCATAAAAATTAGCAGGGCCAGGGCAGGTAATTACTACCGAACCATTACCCATATTAATATTTTGGCTTTTTAAAGTAAAAAAAATAAAAATAAAAAATAAAATAGCGTAATTTTTTTTCATGTATAACTATTATTTTTCTTAATTGTTAGTTAATTTAGTGATTATTTTTATTCATTTAAGCTACTTTAAAGTAAAAGTGGCGAGCTTTGATATATCATTATTTATCTCAGAATACACATAAGTGGGCTTAAAGTAGCATTTATCAGTGTCATAAAACGGACTAATAATTTTTAATAAATCGTAATACTGTTTGAATTCATTTTGTTGAGTATCAATATTTACAAGCATTACGTTATGATTGCTATAAACAAACACAGCGCTAATAATTTGATTTTTATTTAAAAACTCAGTTTTTATAGCGTTTAATTGCTGATTACTGATATTAGGAAAACCAATAACAATTGTAGAAGTAATTTTATCATCTAATTTTGGCACTTGACTGTATGCTATGTTATGAATACTTGTTACAAAAATTAAGAATAAACATAATAATCTCATATTTTAAATTTTTATAATGGTTTGTATTAAAGAAGTTTAATAACGATTTTAACAAAAATACAAAATACAAAAAATAAAAACAAATGTTAATTTTTATTTGCTTAAAAAATTAGACCAATATGAGAATTTAAGCTATGAACCAATTATAATATTTTATTATAAAAGAGCTAAGGTTATTCAAAGAACAGTTTATATACTGGCGGAAGGCGCAAAATATGCTTGACATATTAAAAATAAATAATAGTGTTTTTTATAAAAAAATTAAACAGTGATAGCTATTGAACATTTTAATTATAAGCTTAATTACCTAAAATAATTAACGCATTAGCACCATTTTACCAAAATCTTTTACAAAAAATTTATCGGCGCTAGTGCCTGCTTTATCAATATTTTGGCCATTTAGTTTGGTTACTATTTTATATAAATAAACGCCATTGGCTAATTTATCGCCATAGTTATCTTTACCATCCCAGGCATAATCGCTTATGTTACGCCCAATGTGTAAGTTGCCTAACTCCGCTCTGGTAATTTCGCGCACCAATTTACCTGTTATTGTCATTACTTGTATGGTAAATACTTCGGGTATTTCGCTACCGGTTAAGGTAAACACAAAGCGTGTGCTGGTGCTAAATGGATTGGGGTAATTTAAAACGTTAGTAATGGTGGGGTTATTATTTATTTCGAATTGTATGCGGTAATCTTGCGAGCCGCTGTTATTTTTACTTCTGTCTTTTGATTGAACTAAAAGGCAATATTTTCCATCAATTGGTAAAGTGGGATTATAGGTAATGCTACAACTGTTTTTTGGTAAATTGGCAGGGGTAAAATGTAAATCGTTAATAAAAAATAGACGTTTTTGTGGCTGGTTGGGTGCTTGTATAAATACGCTAAAAGCGCTGGTATCGTTTAGTGCTAAAAATTGGTTTTCGTCTTTTAAGGAAATTAATATGTTTGGTTTTGCCGAAATAATATCGCCATTTAAAATACGTACACCATCAAAGGTTACATCTAATAAGGGGTTAGTTATATCTTTATTAACCTTAAACGGAAACCTACCGATATTATTAAACTGATATTGTTCTTTTTGGTATTTATTGTTAGATGATGGGTTTACGTATATCCATAAAATATTGTTACCGCTGTATTGATAGCTATTTATTTTAACGGTATCAATAATTACCTGCCCTGGTAAAAATGGTTTGCGTTTTAAGTTTTGTGGCAAGTAATGTTTGTTACGGGCATTATCTTCAATCCAATAAGTAACTACAAGGCTATCGTCAAAATTTTTAATGCCAATATTTTCGATTGGAAATTTGAAGGTAACCACATCGCCTTCTTGTAAGGTATCGTTAATGCTGGCAAAGCCTTTTAAAGGGTTTATGGCACACTCGGGGGCTTCATCATACAATACTTGCCAGCGTTTTAGTTGTGGCGATGTATGATGAATATTGTCTTTCATAAAGGCAACTAGTTTTATATACGGGTAAGTTGTAGCTTTTACATAGGTATCAAGGTCGTATATATCTATACTGTCTTGGGTAAATGTTTGTAGGGTATCTATTTGTCCGTTATTTTTAATACCTACTAATTTTAAAATAGTGGTGTCGCCCAAAGTGGCATCAATACTTTGTACTCGCCAGTGTAAGCTATTCCATTTATAACCAGGGCCAATAATTTCTGAGGCTACGTAACCTTTATTCCATTTAGTTACCAAACTATCTTTTAACAATATGGTGCTATACTTAAATGTACCTTTTACTTCCTGCCCAAGCTGTGGACTACCATTTTTACCAAATAAAATATAGGGTACTGTATCGGCAGTGGTTCTAATACTATTTACGCCTATGGCATCAAAAGCTTTGTATAGATTACTACTATAGCTTGATTTTTGTGCGTTTTGTAGGGTGTAAGCCAACACATAATTATTTACAGGTATGGTATTTAAAAAGTTTTGTAAATCGTTGCGCCAATTTGGGTTGCTACAATCTATATCACCACTGCCCGCCGAACCAAACGAAAAGGTGTTAAATATTTGATTGTCGTAACATATACAATTGTTATTTATGGCTGGGCCACCATTAGGATAATTAATACCTACAGTTTGCCAAGGTAGGCCGCTTACGCTATCAAACACTGCAATATTCCAACCGTTTGGTGCGCAACCCCAATGCTCAATAATGGCATTGTTGTATATTAGGTTAATGGCATTAGGGTCAATATATGGGTATTGTGCATTACGACACACAATGCCAATTTTATTGTTTTGAAATAAGAATTTGCGTTGTACCACGTTATAGTTAACAAATTGGTAGCCATCATTTTTAAATTGGTTAAAATGGGCTTGCCCCCAGCCTCTTTTAATACCAATGGTTTGAAACGAGCTCTCGCGCCACAAAAACGAAACAGTGGGGCTAATACTATCGCGACTTACACGCCAAAAATAAACAGTACTATCGGCAAAAGGCAAGTTTACTGTAAATTGAACAACCCCTCCTTTGCTTGATATTACTTGTGTTTGTATGGGTGCTGTAAATTTATCGCAAGTATCAAACTGAAAGCGGTAGGTAGTAAGCGGCGCAAAAGGATCGCCAGTGCTGGCTTTTAAAACAATAGTAGCAGTTTTAGGCACAATAGCGTATTTGTATGGATATACTGGAACGATATCTCCTCCACTAATAAATAAATCTACTGTACCTGAAGTAGCATTATTTGTAGTGGTGCTTTCGGCAATAAAATTAAGATTATTAACTACTACTTTAAATTTGTTTAAACCAATGCCTCGATTAAAATCTAAAGGCATAAAAAACTTTAAACTGTCTTTAAAAAACGGAGCGGGTATTTTTTTTGAAATTAGTGTTGAATCGCCATTAGGAAAGTAGCGTTCTATTTTTACAAAAAACGAATCGAGAACCGCCCTACCCAAATTAGATATATTAATTTTTATGCCAATACTATCGGGATAGGTTTTTGTATTAAAACTAACATCGGTATTTTTTATAGCATAATCGGGTAATGCGCCGTTGGTAATTTTCACAGCCGGATCGCCATGCAGAGTCATATCTAAACTTGTAAAGCGCACAAACGAATCGGGGACTAATGCGTTTTTAATTGTAGTTTCTTTAATAATATCGCCAATGCCTTGGTTGTATTTTGTATTGGATATAGCCTTATAAAAAGCAATATTATATAAATTTAAAGTACCCACAAAACCCAAGTTAGCCGAAGCTAAAAAGCCAATACTTCCTTTTTGGTCTTCAAACACAAAACGCTCACTAACGGACGGACGGCCATAAATAAAAATATTACCTGAGTAACATGAGTTGGCAATAATAAAAGGGTAGCGACCAGTATTATTATATTCTTTAGGGTCGTCAATGGCTTGGTCAAAGCCTTGGTCGCTTCCATGCCCAAAAAAATTAATGAGCGCTGCACCATTACTAATGGCACCTTTTACGCTATCGCTAACGGTAAGCTGAATGGGGGCAGTGGTATTTTTTCTAAAAAAAAGTGTATCGGCTCCAAATAAAGTATCGGCAATTGTTTTGCCATAATTTATCATAAAACTATTAAGCAACCCTGTTAACGAAGGTGTATCGCCGCCTATAAAAAATAAGGCCCGTTTTTTCCAAGCGGCAGCGGGGCTGGTTTCGTGTTGCTGTACTTTTGCTAAATAGGTAGTCACTTGAGAATTTGTAAGTGCAGCGATGCGCCCAATGGGTATTTCGGGGCTAAAAAAATTACCCAAAGAGGGTGTTAAAGCAGAGGTTAATAAATTATCGGAACTTGATTGCCCCATTACTGGTATTAGGTTTTGAGGTTCGGCTACAGAACTTATATCATCATTTTTAATTCCTTTGCCTATTAAAAAAACATATTCTGGAGGTTTAGGTAAACTATCTTTTAAAAAGCGAATAAAATTTCGCATGGCGGCAGGATTTTTAGTAATACCAAAGCTAAACTGTTCGTATAGTTCATCAATATTAGCATCAATAACATTATAGCTGCCACCTGTAACGCTTTGGCGATAGGCTTTATAAGCCATTGCCCCACTTTTAGTATCGTTATGGTAAATAATTACATAAGGTTTTGTAACGGCTGGATTTTTAAAATTGGTATAAAAATTATTTTGATTGGCTACAGTAAACGAAGTTATAGCAATGGTATTAGATTCGGCAGATAAAATACACAATTTACGCGCACCTGAGTTTGGAACAATAACTTTAATTGTGCTACCGTTAATAGCATTGGTAATACGCTTGCCATTGGTAATATCGTAAAACAACATATTTGCGGAAGTAGAAGTATTAACATTTGTAAAAAAAAAATAACCTTTTGGTGTAGTGGTGTTATCGTCAATAAATAATTTAGCAGAATTAAAATTATTTAAATTTAATGTTTGAGGATATATAAAATTTACATAATGTAATAGGGTATTATTTGTAAAGGCACTAAAAGACGCATTTGCCACCGATACTAAACTAAAATTAGTAGCACTACCTATGTTTGAAGTACTTATTTTAAATGTTTTTTTTACAGGTTGAAAACCTCTAAACAGCGTATCAGCTAATTGTACAGTATTATTATTTACATCGCTATAATTTATTTGTATTTGATGATCGATAAACTGACTGGCCTCTAAACTATTACCAGAGTAATTGATAGTTACTGTGCTTGTTAATGGTGTAAGCGTGTAAACATTTAAGTTACCAAATGAAGTACTAAAGGGCGTACCTTTAACTATATTATACCCCCAACCTTCAGCCTGGGTATAGTGTGGGTCGCTAATACCATAAGGGTATTCAATTACAGCGTTATAATTATTAGAAGATGTAAATATTTTTTCAGAATAAAAATAATTAGTAGGCGAGTAATTTGCCCAAGCGGTATCGGTTTCTAAAGTAAAACGTTTGTTGGCGGTGCTATTGTTAATTGTTATAAAGGCACAAGGGTCGGTAGCACCTGGTATTAAAGCTTGATAAGGATTAGGAAGATAATTAATATGCGTATAAAGTACCGAATCGGGATTTACAGTTTTAGGATTTAAGTAAAACTCTATATAATCGTTTGTATTAATTTTATTATCGCCTTCGCCTTTTATAAATAAAAACTGCTCTTTTCCACCAAAAAATAGTTGTATATTTTTTGGGTTTAAGGTGCTTAAATTATAGTATTGGGCAAGGGTAGTTGAGTCTATTCTATAAATGCCTTCTTGCGAAACAGTAAATTTAAAATATTTTTGATTATGACGAATCCACTCATTATTGTATTGTGCATTTGCTAAAAAAGCAAGCATAAAAAATAAAATTATGAGTTTTAGTTTTTTCATTTAATCATACTTTTATTAAAGTCTATTTTTAATGAAAAAATATTAGAGTACAATGCTATTGAGCGGTCGCCAATATCGGTTAGAGCATAATCTAAACTAAATATTTTATATTTTATACCTACGCCAAAATTGGGTTGTAAGGTAGTAATGTATTGTGTGGCTTTATCATTTAATTGTTTTTGAATATTGCCTATGCCCCCGCGTAAATATACAAAACCTTTATAGCCAATTTCGGCACCAAAGGCAGGTTCTAAACTCCATAAATTAGTTTTAATAACGGTATTACGCTTGCCATCAAAGCTGTTGATTAAATTCACTTCTCCCAAAACAGAAATTTTATCTTTCCAAAATAAAAAGGTACGTGCGCCGCCTAAAATTAGTTTTGGTGCGGTAACCTCAATGGATGAAGTTGGTATTTCATTTCCTGTTTGCTGAAAGGTAGCTATATCCTTATCGCTTATATTATAACTCCAAGCATTAAAAGTACCCGTAATATCACGTGCCATAGCGGCAAATTTCCAGTTTTTGTAGTTATACATAGTTCCTAAATCTAAGCCAAAACCCCAAGCACCACCAAACTGACCTAATTTACGACGAATTATTTTAAAGTTACCACCTACATCAAAACCCTTTAATTGTGGTATTTTACGAGCGTAACTTAATATGGCAGCAAAATCAACAGCATTAAAGGTGCTAATACGATTATAATCAACATTGCCATTGGCATCTACCAAATCTAAGGTATTAGGTATATTATCTACTCCAAAACGAACTAGTGATATCCCCGCAACGCTTAAACTATCTATACGTTTACTTACCCCCACATAATCGTACTTGGCAATGCCAGCAAAGTATTCGGCGTGCATTAAACCTACTTCTAAATCGCTTTTTTGTTTTAATAAACCTGCAGGATTCCAATAACCAGCATTTACGCCTTCTACCGAGGTAATGTTAGCATTACTCATACCTAAAGCACGAGCACCAACGCCTATATTTAAAAACTCGTTGCTATATTTACGAATTTGAGCACTAACTACTACTGTTAAGCATAGCAATAAAATAGAAAAATAATGGCGCATAATTATTTATTAAAATTACAAAAAAAATGTATGTTTTCAATTATTTTAACGGGTATTTATTTGTTTTATTGTGCTAAACCAAATAAAAAAAGAGACTGTTTAAAACAGCCTCTTTTAAATAAAGATTAAAAAAAAATAAAATGTGTTTTATTTTACTATAAATTTTTTGGTAATTGTAGAAGTACCTATTTTAATACTTGCAAAATAAATACCTGAAGACAAATTTTCAACACTGTAATCTAATTTATTTTTTCCTTCAGTTAAAGTAATAGTTTTTGTTGAAATTAATGCTCCTAAAGCATTATACACTTCAAACTTAGCATCAGTACTAACTTTACTATTAATTTTAAAGTTTGTAAAATCAGTGGCAGGGTTAGGAAATGCCTCAAACGATGAAATTGTGTTTGTAATTTCGTTAACACCTAATGGTGCGTTATATTTTACTGTAAATTGAACCGAGTCGCTAGCTGTAGTTGTATTTATAAACGTATATTTTACTATACTTGCCCCCACAGAGGAAGCTTCATCTAAATCGGCAATTAGCATATTATATGATCCACTTAATTGAGAGGCACTTTGGTTACTATTTAATGTAATGGGAGTTGGAGAAACTATTATACCTGAACCATAACAATTACCAGCAAAACAAAAATATGCCGATGCAGTTGTTGAGCCTGCGCTATTTAATTGTATATCGTAACGTTTAACGTTATACGATTTTGTAGTACCGCTTGTATTTTTAATATCTACAACAATATTTGTGTTACCGCCTGCAGTGGTAACTAAATTAATATTTGAGTTTGGTGTAATAGTGCTAGCACTACTGGTATTAGTTAAAAAAATACTGTTTTGAGCTGTAGCAACTATTGATGCTATTGAAAGTATACAAAATAAAAGTTTTTTCATAGGTTTAATTTTAGTGTTTTTGTTTATTAAAAAAGCCTTACCATAAAGGTAAGGCTTTTTAGTTATAGTTTAAACTAATTATTATTTATTAACTGTTAATTTTTTAACTGTGCTGCCGTTTGATGTAGATAAAACTACATTGTAAATACCAGAACTAAAGTTTTTAGTATCAATAACAACATTATTAAAGCCTTCGGTTAAAGTAATTGCTTTATCAAACACTAATTGACCAACTGTGTTGTAAACAAAAACTTTAGCACTTGTTGCAGTTTTAGTTGTAACATTTAAGTTAGTAAAATCAGCGCTTGGGTTAGGGTATAAAGACACATTAAAATCAGTTGTAGCAGTAGCTTTAATTGAAGTAGGTATTGCACCTAAATTTACGTTATCAATATATAGGTTATTACCGTAATCAGATGTAGCAGTAAATCTCACTAAAACACTTGGGTTGTTACTAGCACCAGCTGGTAAAGCTACAACCTCGTTACGCCATTGTGTTGCAGTTGGAACAAAGGCAGCAGTAGTTAATGGGGCCGTAGTTAACGTTGTACCAGCTTTCATGTAAATACTCGTCCAAGTTGTACCACAGTTTGTTGAACAAAATACTTCTAATTTATCATTTTCGTTACTTGGCGCAGCTGTATAAAATGCATAAGCTACATCAAACGTAATAGATGGGTTAGCAACCGATGATAAATTTGTAGGAGGTAAAAATAAATCGTCAGCATCGCCAATTACAGAATTATTATAAAAGTCGTATTTAGCAGCACCTGCACCTGACGGAGCAATTCCAGCAGTAGCATTACGCGACCATGTTGAAGCACCACCATCAGAATTCGTTTTAAACCAATTTGTTGGAGGGAAAGTAACACCTACATATCCTTCATTTACTGGGCCAGGGAAATACGTTTGCACTAAAACAAATGCAGATGAACCTGTATTGTTTGCAGTATTCACATCGCCACCACTAACACCACTAATGTTTACTGAAAACGTATGAGCACCACTACCTGCAGGGTAAGAACTTAATGCAATGGTTGATGTTGCACCACCAGCTATTGTTGCAGCAGAAGTAAATGGCGTTTGAGCAATACCATCAACATAAGGGGTAATAGTTAAAGAAGTAATAGAGTTACCACCATTATTTTTAACAACTACTGATGGAGCAATTGAAGTAGCACAAGAAAAAGATGGCGCTACAATACTAACACATTTAGCATCATTAGGAATAGAAACTGGAGTGGTACGGTAAGCTTGCATTACTTTTTTGTTACCATCATCTTGTATGAAACCAACAAATGCCATTTGCGATTTATCTTGTATATAAGTAGGGATAGCACAAGCTACTGTAAATGTTTGCGTTTGACCTGTTGTCCAAGTAGTTGGTAAAGATGTACCAGCTTGAATAGAAGGGTATGATTTACGAGCAGCATCGTAAAAATCTTTTTCGCCATTTGTACCTGGGGCACTTGCAAAATTAATTGTACGCTCAACTAACACTAAACGATATACTAATGCAGCACTTGATGTAAATGCAGATGCAGCAGCAACAGTAACCGAAACAACGGCATTACTGTAGGTAGCATCCCAAGCTGTAGTCATATTAATTGCAAAAGGTGTTGTAATTCCTGCCGCAGCATTAATAACAGCATTTGTTACATAAGCCGGATGATCGGAAGTAGCACCAAAAGTCCATTGATGTTGTCCATCAAAACGACCAGATGGAGCCGAATTAATACCACTTGATATTGTTGTTGTAGCGTCATTTTGGCTTGGGTAACCGTAACCGCCACCCTGGTAACGCCAATCAATTTCGGTTTGGTTTGTTTTGTATAACGACCAAGTTGTAGTTGGCGCGCTAGGAATAGGCACTTGCCATTTAATAGCAATTACATTTGCATTACCTGCAAGTATAACGTTTAAACCTGGGTTAGTTGAGGCACAAGGACCACAATTTTCTCCAGTAAATTCTTCGAATAATGTTTTGCGTGGTACTTGAGCTATTGCTACAGCACCTGCTACTACCATTAAACCTAGGGTTAATAAATTTTTTTTCATGTTGCTTGGTTTTTTTAAATTGATTTAGTTAAATTGTCTATACAAATATATAACATAAATTTAGTATTGTCAAGTGCATTTTTGTTAAAAGTTTAAACGGCAATTTTAGCATATTATAAGTGTCTATAATTAACAAAAAGGCTACTAAAGTTAAACTTTAATAGCCTTTTTAATTTTAAACCTAATTTTATTTAGCTATTATTAGTTTTTGTGTTTTTGAAAAGGAAGCGCTTTCTATGTTTACAAAATAAATACCATTTGGTAACTCACTAATATTTAAACTTATTTTTTGTTGTAGCACATTAGTTGTATTAACAACCTGCCCTATGCTATTTGTTATTTTTAAAGTAGCAGGGCTATTATTTAATCCTAAAAAATTAACATATACAAAAGTATTAGCGGGGTTGGGGTAAATGCTAAATACATTATTAGTTGTAGCATTACTTTTTATACTTGTGATGGTAGATTGTTGTAGATTTATATTATCAATAAACAATCTATTGCCTTTATTACCTTTTACTTGAAATTTAACTAAAAGGTTAGTGTTGTTAGCATAGGTTGGTAATGGTAAAGTTGTAGTACTCCATTGCGATGCGCTTGGCACAAAAAAACTTACACTATTTGTTGGTGCAGTAATCATTCCGGTACTTCCATTACCATAAATTTTTGTCCAAGTAGTGCCACAATCGGCTGATGCAAATACGTTTATTGAATCTTTATTTGAAGTGGCTACTTGGCAATACGAGAAATCAAAACTTAATTCAGGAGCTGTAATGCCTGTTAAATCGCTTGGAGGAAGGTAAAGTTCATCCATATCGCCATTAGCGGCTGAGTTTACTTGAAACAAAATAGATTCGCTACTAGTACCATAACCGCCAGCTAACGTTGAGCGTGAAAAGGTATATTGCCCGCCATCTAAATTAAACAACATCCAGTTTAAGGGGGGAAACGTAGTGCCAAGAAAGCCTTCATTTATTGGAGCTACAAAACTTGTAGATGGATTAAAGAAGGGGAATTTAGCTGAGTTGTTAGAGGTTACCACATCGCCACCGCTTACGCCTGTAATATCAAACGAAAACGTATGCGAACCACTCACGTAATTAATAACATTCATTGATATTAAAGTAGTGGTACCCGGTGTTAAATTACCTGTCCAAAAAAT
This sequence comes from Bacteroidota bacterium, assembly GCA_025363015.1. Lineage (GTDB taxonomy): Bacteria > Bacteroidota > Bacteroidia > B-17B0 > Aurantibacillaceae > Aurantibacillus. The sequence continues at coordinate 17,670 of JANYEQ010000045.1, read as the reverse complement.
GCTAGCACCTGCTACACCATCAAGGATTGGACTGATAGTAAGCGCAGTAATTGCATTTACGCCATTGTTTTTAATAGTGGCCATTGGCGTTAAACTTTGCGAGCAAGTAACCGAAGGTATATTTACGGCTACAGCTTTGGCTTCGTTAGTAATTAAGGGTTGACTTGTGCGTGCAGCTTGCCATATTTTTTTTGTGCCATCATCTTGTATAAAACCTACAAAAGCCATTTGCCCTTTATCTTGTATGTAACTTGGTACGGCACAATTAATAGTATACGTTTGAGTTTGTCCGGCTGTCCAGTTTGTAGGTAAAGGCGTGCCAGCTTGTATGGATGGGTATGATTTACGAACCACATCGTAAAAATCTTTTTCGCCATTACTACCTGGGGCGGTACTAAAATTAATAGCGCGCTCGGTTAAACACAGGCGATACACTAAATTAGCGCTAGAAGTAAATGCCGAAGCAGCAGTAACCGTAATAGTTACCACGGCATTACTAAAAGTGGCATCCCAGGTGGTGCCCATGTTAATAGAAAAGGGAGTACTTACTGCTGCGGCATTATTTATTACCGTGTTGTTTACGTAAAAAGGGTGATCGGATGTGGCACCAAAAGTCCAAGCGTGTTGGCCATCAAAACGCCCACTTGGCGCTGAGTTAATACCACTTGTAATGGTATTTGTGGCGGTATTTTGGCTTGGGTAACCATAGCCACCACCTTGGTAACGCCAGTTAATTTCGGTAATGTTTGTTTGGTATAAGGACCAAGTTGCCGAAGGGGCACTAGGAATAGGCACTTGCCATTTTATAGCAATTACATTGGGGTTACCAGCAAGGGTAACATTTAATGCAGGGTTAGTAGAAGCACAGGGTGCGCAGTTTTCGCCAGTAAACTCTTCAAATAAGGTTGTGCGTGGTACTTGCGCAGTAGCAACAAGTGCTGTAGCTATTAAACTTAAGGTAAGTATTTTTTTTATCATTGTTTTTTTTATTAAATATATATGTATAACGAATGTACAACATTAAATTACATTATAAAATTATTTACTAGAATACTTTTTTGAAGATAACTGGAATTTACACAGTTTTTTACACTCAAATATTAGGGCAAAATAGTTTGTTTCATATATACTTAAATCCAATTATAATAACTGGTGTTTTATTTTTTGAAGGATTGGCAGCAGGATTAATTATTACCTTTTGCTTAATGCAGTATTTTTAAAAGCCAGATAATTATTCTCACTAAAAGTTATTGATAATTTTTTCTTAAAAAATAATTCTAAATTGTTTAACAATTAAAAACTAAGCATATGAGAACAGTTAAGTTATTGAACATTACTCTTATGTTATTATTTAGTAGCTGCAATGCGCAAACAAAAAAAGATGAACCCAAAAATCAGAATGAACTAAATTCTAATCTCCCCAAAAAAAATATTAGCGTAAATAAGGAGTTTGAGAAGAATGGAAATTTAATTAAGTATGATTCAACTTATTCATATTATTATTCTAATATAAAAATAACGCCCACTTAGCCGATAGTATGTTTAATAAATTTAGAAATCAATTCCAAATACAATATCCTTTTTCAAATACACCATTTTTTGATGATTTTTTCTTTCAAGATACGTTATTAAAATACGATTTTTACAAGAAGGGCTTTTTTTTGGAACGCTTTAAAAGAGATATGTATAATATGGGTAAGTTGTTTATTGAAATGGATTTTACCAAAAATAATTTTTTCGAAAAACAATTTCCTCTAAATGAATTACCTGAGAAAAATCATAGAAATACAACAAAAAATAATTAAAAGTAACCATAGCAATCAAACCAAAGGTATTGATTTAATTTGTTTGCTATAACAGAAAGCCAATTTTTAGTATATCTATAATTCGTTTACAGAAACTGAAAAATCCTATGCTATAAAAAACTATATGTATAATTAATATTACTCTTAATTAAAATTCTGCAACTACAATTGTTTAAAAACTTTAACTAATATTACTTAATGCAAAATTTTAAATATTAATTCTTTTAAAAGTTGGCCATTATTAATACCGCTATTATTTACCCCTTTGGTTTTTAAATCGGTTTCTTTTAAATACGTAAAAATTAGTTTTAATTTATTGGTGTTATAGTTTTGTGCTGCTTTTGCATAGCCATCCACAAAAAAAGGGTTAACACCCAAAGCTTGAGCCGCGGCAAATTTACTTTTATCGGGTATAAAATGGTATTTTAAAATTTTTGCGTAATAGCTATATAACGAACTTATAATTAATACCGAAGGATGCTCCTTTTCGTTAGCCGAAAAATAATTTATAATTTGGTTAGCTTTTAAAATATTTTTTTTTGCGAGCGCATCTTGTAGCTCAAACACATTAAAATCTTTACTAATACCAATGTTATCTTGTACCAAGTCGGGTGTAATTTCCTTTCCAGCAGGTATGTTTATTACTAATTTATTTATTTCGTTTGTAATTTTACTTAAATCATTTCCTAAAAATTCGGCTAATAAAAACGATGCTTTTGGGTTAATGCTGTAACCTTTATCTTTCACATAATTACTAATCCAATCGGGTACTTGGCTATCGTATAGTTTAGAAGTTTGTAAAAAAACGGCGTGCTTATTTAATACTTTAGCAATGGCACTTCGCTTATCTAAACTTTTGTATTTAAAACAAAATACTAATATTGTGGTGGGTTGTGGATTAGCTATGTAATTTATAAATTGCTGCGTAGCGCTGTTGGCATTTGTTTTAGATACTTTAGTATCTACCTCGTCACCAGCACTTTTATTTAATTCTTTTATATTTTGAGCTTCTTTTACAATTACAACTTGGTATTCGCTCATCATAGGAAATTGTTTTGCCAAGCCTAAAATGCTTACCAAATCTGCATCTTTACCATATACTATATTTTGATTAAACTCTCTATCGGCTTCCTCTAAAACATTATTTTCAATATAATCGCTAATTAAATCAATGTAATAGGCTTCATCGCCACACAAAAAATAAATAGGTTTATAAATTTTTCGTTTTAAATCTAATAGTATTTCATTTACTTCTTTCACACAATAAAATTTAATATTATTTTTTTATTTCTAAAATAAATTTAGTGCCATTATTATTTTCAATAATTAAATTAGCATCCAATTGTTGAGCCAATATATATATTAACTCCATACCCATAGATACATTTTCAGCTTCAGTAATTTTAGTTGGTATACCTACGCCATTATCGTATATGGTAAGTTTAAAATTTAAGTTTTGCTCGGTTAAACTTACTATTATTTCACCATTTTCTATATTAGGAAAAGCGTGTTTATAGGCATTGGTAAGTACTTCGTTTATTAATAAACCTAATGGTACAGCGTTATCAATACTTACTTTTTTTTGATTACACTCAATATTAGTCATTAATTTAATGGTACTATTAGGCATTGTGTTTTCAATTTGCCTAACTAATTTTTCGATGTACTCACCCAAAAAAACATGTGATAAATTATCTTTTTGATACAACATTTGATGTGTTAATGCTATAGCACTTATACGTTGCTGAGCTTCGCGCAAAATGGCTTGTGTTTTTTCATTGTTAGAAATTTTACCTATTTGTAGGCTAAGCATACTGGTAATAATTTGTAAATTATTTTTTACGCGATGATGTATTTCTTTTATTAATAATTCTTTTTCTTTTAGCGATTGTTCAATTAATGTATTTTGATTATTAATTTTTATGTTTTTAATCTCGAGTTCCGCCTCACGTTTTTTAACAAACCTATTATTTAATACTAAAAAAATAATTATAGTAACTAGTAATAATATACCCGTTAATAAATAGGCTTTAAATGTTTTTTGTTTAGCGTTATTTAATCTATTTAGCTCTAAGACTTTGTTTTTTTCAAGTATTTCAATTTCTTTTTGTTCAACGTTAAAGGCAACTTCTTCATTTACTAATTGCCGTTCTTTTTCGGTAATACTAATACTATCTTTTATTTTTATAAATAAAAAATAGTTTTCGGAAGCTTTTTTGTAATCGGATATTAAGTTATAATAATCGGCTTTTAATAGCATATAATCTAATGTAGATTTTGAACCTACTCCTTTTTTATTTAACAAACCACTCAGCGAATCGATATATTGTTTTGCTATTTTTGGTTCGTTTAGTTTTATATAGCATTGCGATAATAATTGGTAAGCATTAGCTGCACTTTCAAAATTATCGGATAAGAGGCTGCCATAAATATCGTTTTTAATGTAAGGAATGGCTGCACGTATCTCGCCACTAATAAAATAACTGTTACCTAAATTGCCATCTACTAAGGCTTTAAAAAAAGTAAAATAAATAACTTTATTTGCTGGAATTTTTTTAATATTTAATAAAGTTTTAGCTTTTAAAAAATAAAATTGAGCGCTATCTACATTTTTTAAACGATTGTAAAATACGCCAATATCATTGTAATAGTTTATTGTAGCAGTTGTATCACTTTTATTTGTTTGCTGATTAAACTCGTTACGGCGCCATTGAATAGCTTCGTTGGTTAAGCCTAGTAAATTATATAGTGTGCTTTTAGGTTCGCCAAAATTAAGTTTTAAATCAGATGATTTTCTGGGTATAATTTTTTCAATTAGTCTATTTGCTTCAAATGCTTTTATATAATCTTGTATTTTAATTAACGATATTTTTAGTAATACCAAGCATTTTAAAGAATCGTTTACATTTTGAGCATGGCTATTTAAACTGTTTTCTAAAATAAAAATGGCTTTTGCATAATGACTGTTATACATTTCAATATCTGCTTCAATTTTATCGAATAAAAATTTTGCTTCTTTACTTTCCGTATTATTATAAATAAGCTTTTTTATTATTTGTAACGAATCTTTTATTTTTGGATAAATGGTATTTATCTCGTTAAAATTAGCATTAGCTACTAACCGTACTTTGTTTTTATAATTAGAGCTATTAAATTCTTTTATAAACTGTTGTTCGTTAATTTGTGCTTTACACAAATTACTTATTACAATTAAAAAAAATAAATATGTTATTTTCTGTTTCAAATTTTATCCTGCCCAGCCATCTCTATCTAAACTGCGGTACTGAATAGCTTCGGCAATGTGATTGGTTTCTATATTTGTTTCATTATCTAAATCGGCAATGGTGCGTGCTACTTTTAAAATACGGTCGTAAGCACGAGCGCTTAATCCTAAGCGTTCCATGGCTTGTTTTAAAAGTGCATTGCTAGCGTCGTTTAAACTACAATAGATTTTTAAATCTTTGGTCCTCATTTGCGCATTACAATGTATGTTGGCATCATTTTTATAGCGTAAGCTTTGTATCGCTCGCGCTTTAATTACGCGCTCTCTAATGGTTTTACTTACTTCGTTAGTTTGTGGTGTAATTAATTCGCTAAACGGCACAGGAGTTACCTCAACGTGTAAATCAATTCTATCTAACAACGGCCCGCTAATTTTACTTAAATATTTTTGTACTACACCTGGAGCGCATACGCAATCTTTTTCGGGATGGTTATAAAAACCACAAGGGCAGGGATTCATACTGGCAACTAGCATAAAACTTGCGGGATATTCAACCGTAAATTTTGCACGGCTAATGCTTACAACCCTATCTTCTAAAGGTTGGCGCATTACTTCTAAAACGGTACGTTTAAATTCGGGTAATTCATCTAAAAATAAAACACCGTTATGTGCTAAACTTATTTCACCGGGTTGTGGGTTATTACCGCCACCCACCAAAGCAATATCACTAATAGTATGGTGTGGGCTGCGGAAGGGGCGCTGTGTAATTAAACCAGTATTACCTTTACCCATACGGCCAGCAACGCTGTGTATTTTAGTAGTTTCAAGCGCTTCATCAACCGTTAAAGGAGGTAAAATACTTGGCAAACGTTTGCTAAGCATTGTTTTACCAGCACCTGGTGGACCAATTAAAATTAAATTATGTCCGCCCGAAGCAGCAATTTCTAATGCACGTTTTATATTTTCTTGTCCTTTTACATCGCTAAAATCAAATTCAATACTTTCTAAATTAGTTAAAAAGGCATCGTTTAAATCTATTTTAGCTTTTGGTAAAGTTTCTGTATCGTTAAAAAAATTAATTACTTGTTTCAAGTTATTGGCATGCAACACATCTAAACCTTCAACAACAGCAGCCTCATCGGCATTTTGAGTGGGTAAAATAATTCCTTTAAACCCCTCTTTTTTTGCTTGAATGGCAATGGGTAACGCGCCTCTAATAGGGCGTATTTCTCCATCTAAGGCTAATTCGCCCATAATTACGTAATCCTTAATTTTAACGTCAGCAATTTGTTCGCTAGCTGCTAAAATACCTATGGCTATTGGTAAATCATAGGCTGAACCTTCTTTACGAATATCTGCAGGAGCCATATTTACTGTAATTTGTTTGCCGGGTATTTTAAGTCCAATTTGTTTTAGAGCCGTATCAATGCGTTGCTGACTTTCTTTTACGGCATTATCGGGTAAACCTACCAAATAAAAATTTATACCAATACCAATGCTTACTTCAATTGTAATTTTTGTAGCATTAATGCCTTGTACAGCATATCCAAATGTTTTAACCAACATACTGCCAAATTAATATTTTTTATTATTATAAATAGCTTTATAATAATTAATTTTTTTTGTATGTTTGAATTTCTTAAGATTAAAAAACGATGAAAAATTCAAGTATAATTATACTATTATTATTAGCATTAAATGCTGTTTCACAAGAAAAAGCAACCGAATTAAACTGCTACAATAAATGGGCTGCTAAGTTTGAAGACCGTGGCGCTGAAGAAATAAAAGATGGTATTTATGAAGATGTAATTATTACTAACAGGCAGGGTTCAAAAGCTATTTGCAACAATGGTAAAGCGCAAGTTGTAAAAGGAAAAGTGACTAATTTTTTTATTTTACTAAGCGATGGGACTTACGAAGAGGTAAAACGCACTTGGAAAAATAAATCGAACGAAAACTGTACCATTATTAATGGCATTAGTAAAAGTATGATTTCGGTACATAACGAATTAATAAACGTTATGTGGATTAACAAAATTAAAGCTAAAAAAGCCAAGGCAACTACTGCACCTGAACCTACTGATGATTAATAATTTTTAAAAATTAAATTATACATTTTAAAAGCATTTTAAATTTACTTTAAAATGCTTTTTTGTTTAAAACTATTTATGCAAAAAAATCAACTATTTATACTGCTGCTGTTTACTTGTATTATTGCTAATGCCCAAGTAATGTGGCAATTTAAAAAAGATACTGTTGTAACTTGGAATTACTTTGATGGCGATGAGTTTAATGGCGATATAGTAGATGAAGGCAAATGGATTTTTTCCTACGGTTGGGGGCGCTCTATTTATTCACAAAAAGAACAACAATATTATAGCGAAGGAAAAAATCACATTATAAAAAACGGCTTACTTAGTTTAAATGCAAAAAAAGAAAAAGTAAACGAAAAAATTGTTGATTATATAAACGATAACGACTCGATAATAGCAGGTAAAACCTTTTATGGATTAAATAAACGCGAGTTTAAATATACCGCAGGCTTAATACAAAGTAGGTATGATTTTTTATACGGTTACTTTGAAATAAAATTTAAACTACCAAAACAAAATGGTTATTGGCCTGCCTTTTGGTTATATGGTGGAACACCCAACGAAGAAATAGATTTTATGGAATTAAAAACAGATAAACCAAATCAAATTCACGTAGGAAGACATAGTACCAACAATAAAGAAAATGAATACCGAGAATTTTTTGCAAAAAAACATTGGGGCGCTTGGGTAAAATTTAAAGGTAATTTAAATGAGGGGTATAATATTGTTGCAGGTGAGTGGACAAAAGACTATATTAAATATTACTTAAATGGCGAACCCATTGCTTATACCGCTTTAAGTTTAAATGTGCCAAAAAAATTAGTGGCTAATATTGCTGTACCCTCTAATAATGGGCCTTTTAAGCCAGGCCCAAGCGATACCACCTTAAATTCGGGAGGGTTTGATATTGATTATATTAGAGTGTGGGTAAATGGAAAAAATGATTTAAAGAAACAAACAATACCAATTAAAGTAAATAAATTATCTGAGGAAAAATACGATTTAAATACCTCTAAATTAAAGTCTAAAAATAAATTTATTTATGGTAAAAAATCTATTCATAAAAATGAAGGTATTACTGTTTCATTAATAAAATTACTAAATAACAGCTTTCAGTTAGTTGTTTTGGGAAAAGAAATTCCTGCCGATGCTATGTTTAGAATAATTAATACGAAACAAGTAGAGTTAAAAAGAGAAAACTTAGTTTATGGAGAAACTACAATTAATTACAGTGAATTTAAAAACCAAACCCTTTTAATAGAAATTACAGCTTACGATAAAAAAATTAATTATACTTTAACAAATTAATTATTTTTTTTATACAAACTATAAATTGTAGAGTTTAAATTTAATTTTGAAACTTTAATTGTACTATCAAGCAAACTATTTTTTTTATAAAGAAAGAAATTTGAACTCCCTTTATTACAATTTATGGTAATATTATGGTTACGTAATAAATAAAACTGAAGCGCCCAATTAGTGTATGTTTCTGGTTCAACTATTAACGTGGCATCGCTTAAAACAACTTTACTTATTAAATTTGCTTCATTAATTTCAATTCCATCTCGTTCTATTTTTCCAACCAAAAAAATATTATAAGTTATTAAACCTATACATAAAATACAAATAAAATAATTACTGTTTATATATAACTTACTGTTAATATTTATTTTATATATTAAATTACTAATACCATTTACTAAAAACAAACTTATAGCAATGGCAAATAAGGGTAAAGCTGGCATAAAATATACTGCGCGCTGCACATGCGTAAACGCTAAAGGAATAACACCTGCTAAACCTAATAAAATAAAAAACAAAATATCATTTTTGTAAGCAATAGTGCCTGAATTAAAAAATGTTTTTAATTTAAAAATAAAAAGTAATACTATTACTAAAATAAATGGCACTAATAAGTCAGTAAACAACCAAAAAATAATTGAAAATCTATACTCCACTAAATGATCGTTAGTTAATCTATCAAAAAGCCTATTTTGTATATAAAATTTTAAGCTAAACAATGCCTCGTTATTTAATAATATAATAAATGTGTATGTTAAAATTAGAATTGCTACAAGTATAAAAGTATAAGTTATTACACGTTTAATATTTATATTTTCATAACAAAAACCATAAATAATAAAAAATAATAATGGATACATGCCAGGTAATCCCTTACAAAGGGTAGCACAAAAAATTAAAATACCAGAAATAATAACATCATAAAGTTTAAAATTATTAATTGCTTTTAATGAAAATAAAATACTACCTAAAACAAAAATACTTACTGTATTTTCGTGCATATTATTTACAAAAGCCCAATGCACCGATGGTATTATTAGCCATATTAAAATAGGTAACCAACTATATTTTATTAATTCTGGTTCATTTTTAAACAAATGCAACCATATTTTATTTATTAGTATAGCACATACAATAAATGTAAAAACACTATATATTTTTTCGGTACAATATCCATTTCCGAAAAATTTAAAAAAATACGATTGTAAAAAATAAACTAAAGGTGGGTGTTCTAAAAAATAATTTATACCATGTCTGTTCCACGAATCAGATAAAAAAGGTAACCAAAATGTACCTTTACCAATAGCTAAGTTTTTTGATACAATTGCATATTGTATTCCATCCATAAACATACCTTGTTGCACTATGCTCGGCATTATTAAAGCCAAACTGACACAAATTGTAAGTATAATAAATATAAACTGTTTATTTTTAAATAACATTTTAGCTATGCAAAATAATCAATAACAGTCATATAAAAAACATAAAAATCAGAAAATAAAAAGCCCTCAAAAAAATATTTTTTTGAGGGCTTTTAAAATTAAACTAAGTATTACTCTACAATTAATTTTTTGTGTAGTGTTTGTTTGCCAATTTCAATAGCAATTAAATAAACACCTTTAGCATAATTATTTAAGTTTATGTTTGCCACACTTAAGTTATGTTGTTTGCTATCTATTAATTGCCCTAAATTATTATAAATAGTATAATTAAATTGGGCACCTAAAAATTGTACAGTTACATTCGTTTTTGCAGGGTTAGGGTAAATTAATAAATCATTAGTAGTATACAGTGTATTACTAATACCTGTAGCAAAACTTACACAGGTTGTTGTATTTACCGCACAACCGCTTGCATCGTTTATACTTACTGTATAACAAGCTGGTACTAAGCCTAAAGCCGTTGCAGCATTACCACCACTTGGTGTCCACGTATATGTGTATGGGCCAGTGCCACCACCTACAATTACTGTAGCCACACCGTCATTACAAGTACCACAACTTGCATTAGTAGCACTTGCTGTAGCTGTTAATGAGCTACTTGTTGCAACAGCAACTGTAGCAGTTAATTGGCATAATTTAATATCTGTTACAACAAGTGTATAAGCTCCTGCACATAAACCCGCCACGCTATTTGTTGTAACACCATTACTCCACGAATAAGTATAAGCTGGAGTACCACCACTAATATTATATATAGATGAGCCATTACACACCCCACAACTTGTATTTATAGTAGACGATGAGCTAATAGCTAAAGCGCTAGGTTGTGTAATATTTGCAGTAGTATTTGCTTTACAACCTTTGCTATCTGTTACCAAACAAGTATAATTACCAGCACTAACAGCATTTAATGTTGGTGTGGTTTGCCCACTTGGAGACCATGAATAAGTATAAGCTGGTGTGCCACTGCTTGCATTTGCAATAGCGCTACCATTACTTCCGCCAAAACACGATACGTTAGTAGTACTAAATGTACTTGCTATAGGATTAGCATTTACTATTACCGAAAACGTAGTTGAGCCTGTACACGTACCAACGCTACCAGCCACGGCATAACCTGTAGTTGCACTTGGAGTAAATACCACCGATGTAGCGTTAGAGCCTGTGCTCCAAGTATAAGTAGTGGCGCCGCTTGCTGTAACAGTAGTGCTAGCACCCGTACAAATTGATGGGCTAGCAGGGCTAATAAGTATTGTTAAGGCAGTGCCAATTGTTACACTTACTGTTTTTGTATTTGTACAACCTAAACTTGTACCTGTAACGGTATAATTTGTAGTTACTGCAGGGCTAACAATTAATGGATTGGCTGTTGAACCTGTATTCCAGCTATAAGTAGTAGCACCACTTGCTGTAATTGTTGCAGTACCACCTCCACAAATTGTTTGGTTACTTACTGCTACAGTAGGCGTTGCATTTACAATAACAGTTGTTGTTTTAGTATTAACACAAGTAGCGTTAGTGCCCGTAACGGTATAGTTTGTGGTAGTTAATGGCGATACTAAAATTGTATTAGTGGTGGCACTTGTGTTCCAACTATATGTAGTGGCACCACTGGCTGTTAGTAATACACTATTACCCGAACATATTGTGGGCGAATTTACAGCCACAGTTGGTGTAGCTGTAACGGTTAATGTTTTTGTTAAAACAGAAGTTAATGTGCCATTTATTGCCGTTAAGGTAATGCTATAATTACCCGGCGTAGCATAGCTAACAGTAGGGTTAGTGGCAGTTGATGTAGCAGGTATTCCTCCAACCATACTCCAATTATAACTTGTAGCGCCAACACTTGTATTTGTTAAAGTTGTAACAGCACCACTACAAACAGGGTTTTGTAAACTAAAATTGGCTGTAGGACTTGTAATTGCGGTGGTAGCAATATTTACATTATCTACATACAAGGCTTGGCCATAATGCCCATGGTTTACAAAACTAATCATTACATTGCTCTGCCCACTTGTTAGCGCACTAATGTTTACTGTTTCAGTACGCCATGCTGCAGGAGTTGGAGTAAATGTATTTGCTTGTAAAGTACCAGCCGATGTTGATAAAACAGAGCCTCCTTTACTGTAAATACTTGTCCATGAAACACCACAATTAGTGGATAATTTTACCTCTAATGTATCGGAGTATTGATTATCAAATTCTTTGTAAGCTACATCAAAACCTAATGTAGCAGATGCTATGCTCGAAAAAATATACTTTGGCGTTCTCATTTCATCTCTATCACCAGCAGCATCTAAATTATAATTATCAAACAAAGCACTTAGGGTACTAGTACCAAAGCCACCATACCCTACTCCTTTTGTCCAGAGTACGTTATCGTTTCCTATATTATTTTGCGACCAATTTACTGGCACAAATGCTGCACCCTGAAAGCCTTCTACCAAAGGTAAAGCTATAGGTCCTGCAACAGTAATGTACGCTAATTTTGTTTTTGTATTTCCTCCATTTACGTTGGTTGCTTGTAAGGCCACAGAGTAAGTGCCTGGTGCAGCCCACTGAACTGATGGATTAGAAGAAGTAGAGGTTGCCGGAATTCCTGCTTGAAATGTCCAACTCCATGCTGTAGGAATATATAATGAACTATCGTAAAACGAAATAGGTGTACTTGGACAGGTATTTTGAAAAAGTGAAAAGAAATTAGAAATTACTGGAGTATTTGAAAAACTTGCTGCACAATTCATAGCTTGAAATGCCTCAATTCTACCAGCACCTAACTGTAAACTTGGGGTATAGGCACTATTTGCAGCTATAGAATATACATTAGCCGCAGATGATGAAATACAATTTAAAACATCAGTTTGTGTCATAAAAGGTGTTTTAGATAACATTAAACCTGCCATACCTGCTACCAAAGGCGTAGCCATTGATGTGCCTGAAATAGAATTATACGTATTTGCAGGATAAGTACTATAAATATTCTCGCCCGGAGCGCAAATGTCTACCCAAGGACCACGACATGAAAAGCTTGATTTTACATTATTTGTAGCTACGGAAGCAACGCAATATACATTATTGTAAGCAGCAGGATAATGTAAAACTGTTTCGTTTGCAGTTCCGCCATCGTTACCAGCCGCACAAAATATAATACAACCTTTGCCCCATGCATAATCAATAACCGATTGTTCGGCAGCAGCAGCAGTACTTACCCCACCCCACGAACAAGAAATAATTCGCGCTTTTACTTTTGCAGCATATACTATACCTTGATAACCAGCTGAAATACCTGTAGTACTTCCCGTATTGGTTTGAGCTTTTACAGGTATAAGTTTTATATTCCAACTAATAGAAGCCATACCTGTGCTATTATTTGTAACACCAGCAGCAATACCACTAACATGTGTTCCATGACTCATGGCATTGTTTGAGGGAATGGTATTATTATCATTATCGGCCACATCATAGCCGTTTACATCATCTACATAACCATTTCCATCATCGTCAATTAAATTACCAGCAATTTCGCCAGGGTTAGTCCAAATATTAGCAGCCAAATCTGGGTGAGAACGATCTTCAGCGTTATCAACTACAGCAACTGTAATATTTGCGCTTCCGGTAGAAATAGCCCAAGCATTTTGTGCATTAATTTGTGTAAGGTGCACACCAAATGTTGGGTCGTTAGGAGTAACACAGGTTTTGTTTAAACTTACTTTTTCGGCATATTCCACGCCTGGTATCGCTTTTAATTCGCGTATTAAATCTTCTACTTGATTAATTTGCGAAAATTCTACCTTTAATATATAAGGTAATTTTGCATCATCATCTGCTTGGTAAAAAGGTTTATAAGCTTTTGTAGCACCATATTTAAATAATACTTTACTAACATTAGTTAATTTTGTAATTTGAATGTTGTTTGGATTATCTTTTGATACACTTTTTAGTGCCGCTGGTGTAAACTTTACATATACTTCACCATCTACTTGGTGCTTATAAACCGTTTGGCTTTTAGAAATATTGCATATGCTTATAAATGCAATTAAGGATAAAATTTTTTTCATTTAAATGTTGTTTAGTAGTTAGTTTAATAAAATTACTAAATAATTATTATAAAAGCAAAACCGTTGGTGTAATTTTTTACTATTTTTAGGTTTTTATGATTTTAGCAATTATAGATTGTGGCACAAATACATTTAATTTATTAATTGTAAAAATTAATGGACTACAGTATACCAAAGTTTTTAATACCCGGGTGGCTGTTAAATTGGGCGAAGGAACAATTAACCAAGGTTATATCGCCTCTCTTCCGTTTAATAGAGGCATTGCTGCCTTAGCCCAATTTAAAACACATTTAATAAATTACAATGTACAAAAAACATTAGCCTATGCTACTTCGGCAATTAGAGATGCTAAAAATGGCGAGGAGTTTGTTACTACCGCTAAACATAATTTTAACATTGATATTAATATTATTGATGGTAATCGCGAGGCCGAATTAATTTATTTAGGTAATAAAGAAGCTAGCAAACTAAATAGTAGCACCGCATTAATTATGGATATTGGCGGAGGAAGTACCGAATTTATTTTAGCCAATGGCCAGCAAATTTTTTGGAAACAAAGTTTTTTATTAGGGGCTGCCAGACTTTTAGATATGTTTACAATTTCAAACCCAATAACCCAACCCGAAATTAATACACTTAATTTATACTTAACACAACAATTACAACCTTTGTTTAAGGCCATAACATTATTTCCTACCACACAATTAATAGGCTCGTCGGGTGCATTCGATTCTATTATTGAAATGATACATGGCGAATTAAATGGTGAAGAATTAGTAAAAGAAAAAATATGCTACACTATAAATATTTTAGATTATAATACTGTAGCTCAATTAGTAATCAAATCAACCTTAAGCCAACGAAAAAACATAAAAGGCTTAATTCCCATGCGTTTTGATATGATTGTAATTTCAACGCTATTAATTAATTTTATTTTAAAATCGTTTTCAATAAACAGCTTACTCGTCTCTACTTATTCATTAAAAGAAGGCGCTTTGGTAGAGTTTATAAATAATAAATAGTACTATTTACATAAAAAAAATATGGCAAAAATATTAGTAATAGACGATGAAAAAGCAATCCGTCGCTCAATAAAAGAAATTTTAGAATTTGAAAAGCATACTATTGATGAGGCTGAAGATGGCATTACCGCTTTAAACTTAGCCCTAAAAAATAATTACGATATTATTTTAAGCGATATTAAAATGCCAAAATTAGATGGCGAAGAGTTACTTAACAAATTAATTGAAAATAATATTAGCAGCGCCATAATTATGATGAGTGGGCATGGCAGTATTGAAACCGCCGTAAATGCCGTAAAAAAAGGTGCATACGATTATTTAGCTAAACCTATTGATCTTAACCGCTTACTGGTATCTATTAAAAATGCTTTAGAAAAAACCGAATTAATAACCGAAACAAAAAATTTAAAAAAGAAAATTTTTAAATCGGTAGATATGATTGGAAATTCTACCGCCATTGAAAATGTAAAACAACTTATAGAAAAAGTAGCACCCACCGATGCTCGCGTTTTAATTACTGGTAGTAATGGTAGCGGTAAAGAATTGGTTGCAAAGCTATTACATCAAAAAAGTAATCGCGTTAATGGTCCTTTAATTGAAGTAAATTGCGCCGCCATACCCAGCGAATTAATTGAAAGCGAATTGTTTGGGCACGAAAAAGGCTCTTTTACAAGCGCTGTAGCGCAACGCAAAGGCAAGTTTGAATTGGCAGAAGGCGGCACCTTGTTTTTAGACGAGATTGGAGACATGAGCCTAAGCGCCCAAGCAAAGGTATTACGAGCTTTACAAGAAAATAAAATTACGCGCGTAGGGGGCGATAAGGAATTTAAAGTAAACGTACGCGTTATTGCTGCTACAAATAAAAATTTAGAAAAAGAAATTGAACTTGGTAACTTTAGGCAAGATTTGTTTCATCGGTTAGCCGTTATTCCTATTCATGTGCCAAGTTTAAATGAACGCAAAGAAGATATACCCTTATTAGCCAATTATTTTTTAGAATTAGTATGTGAAGAAATGGGAATTGCTAAAAAAAATATAACAATCCAAGCCATTAACTTTTTACAAAACCGAAACTGGCCTGGTAACATACGCGAATTTAGAAACGTAATGGAACGCCTTATTATTTTAAGCGGTAAAGAAATTACGGATAAGGATGTGGAACAGTTTGGGTAATAAATCTAAGTACAAACCTTTTAGGCTTATTTAAACGTTTTTGATATATGTGTATATTTGGTTCAAAAAATTACTTACATGAAAAAAATTATTTTATTTATTTTATTAATTTCTATTCAACTTTCAATAGCACAACGCCGATACGTACCTGGTGTTATATACCTTCGTAATAACGATACTCTTGTAGGAAAAATTAAAGACCAATTATTTTTTTCGACACGAAAAATAAAATTTATTGACGAAAGTGGTAAAATCAAAAAATACAGCGTTAATCAAATAACAGGCTACACAAAATTAGGCTTACTAAAATATTTAGTAATTCCTGGAGGTACATTTGGCACTAAATTATGTTTTATGCAAGTTGTTGAATACGGCAATTTAATACTACTAGCTTATACTCGTGCTACAAATAGTAGTATGAATTCCGGAGGCGGTTCGTATGCTGGTGGTGGTTTTGGTGGGAGTTATGGTGGAGGAATACACACTAGCGGTAGTGGAACAACTACTAGCTATTATATCAAAAAAAGGGGGACTAATAAATCAGGGAGGGTACGCTATTTAGATTTTAAAAAATTTATGTTAGAATACGTTAGCGATGATGCCGAGGTAAAAAAATTAGTAGAAGAAAAATCGCTTGTTTTTCGAGATTTATATTTAATTATACAGAAATATAACGAAAATAAACGGAAACAAAATTAACTTGCATTTAAAAAATTGAAGGTAGAATAATTACAATATTATTTATTAGCTTTTACAATAAAAAGCGCTACTGTCGCAAAATGTACTATCGTATTTTACTATTAAAAACGGTTAGGGTTGGTATAAAGTTGTTCTATTGCTGTTACAAATCCATTATCACTTGTTTTATTTAACGAAAGCATTCTTTGTGAATTATCTAGTAAAGGATTGGTCGGATAACTATAATATTTAATCCAAAACAGTACCATTTTTTGTAATACGGGTTAAACGGTTGGTAGTAAAGCCATTTAAAGTGTCAACCACAATGCCACCTACTATATAGTTGTTTGCTGTGGTTTCAAAAACAGCTTTTGTAGTGTTATTTAAAGCATTTGGTAATTTAAATTTGCGTTTAAAACCACCTTGACTGTAACTAAGTGTTACAGCCAAAATAATACTAAAAATTATGTGATTAATTTTTTTCAATTACATAAAGGTATAAAAATACTCTACTTTCTTTTTTCTTAAATAAAAAAGAAACAAAAAATTAAGGCTCGGCAATTTGCCACGCACTCTTAATTTTTTAAAGAAATTTAAGCGAAGTATAAAATTCTGTGCCGTTAATTATTTTTTAAATGCACAGAATTTAGAGGACAAGCCCCTTCGTCGAATTTCTTATTTAAGAAATTAATTCATGCCCGCACACGCTCAACGCCAAGCCATGCCTACGCACTATCACCTCGCTATTACAAAACGCTTACTAACGGTTTGTGAGTTGGTGCTTTTTAGATTTAAAACATACACCCCAATGGGCAAATCTTTTGTATTAATTAAAGCTTTATTTTCTGTAAAGGTAATTTCTTCTTCTCTTATA
>JANYEQ010000032.1 GCA_025363015.1 Bacteroidota bacterium | reverse complement strand
AAAATAATTTTTTTATTAAAATAAAATTCCCTAATATTGTAATGTTATCTTTTAACTACATTTTCTTGTAGTAAAACAATCAACAACAAAAATATCAAAACAATCACCTTAAAATACTTGTATTAATTTATACTATAATCTATGTTTGAAGTTATGGATTTAAGCGGGCGTGCTTTGCCCGAATTAAAAGAAATTGCAAAAGCTTTTTCTATTGACGCTAAAGGTTTAACCAAAGGCGATTTAGTGATGCAAATTGTAGATGCGCAAACAGCAAATGCTCAATTAGCAGCTACTGTTTTACAGCAGTTCCCTAAAAAAGAAGCTGTAAAAGACATTAAGCAAATTAAAGAAAAAGAGGTAAAGGAAGTAAAAGAAAAACGCCCTCGTAAAGTTAAATTAGAACCCATTGTAGAAGAAAATGTATCAGAGGTACAACCTCAACATAACGAAGAAGAAATTGCTATTCAACCCACAATAGTTGAAAAAACCGAACAGCCCGAAACTGAAAAAGAAACCGAAGAAGAACATCAGGCAGATGAACATTCGTCAGACGAAAATTCTTCAGATGAAAATTCGGCAACGGGTATGCCAATAGATGAACCTATTGTTGTAAAAAAACCCGAAAAAGTTTATTACAATTTTGATAATATTGTTTTAGTGACTGGAGTTTTAGAAACCATGCCAGATGGTTATGGATTTTTACGAAGCTCCGATTACAATTATTTAAATTCGCCCGATGACGTTTATGTATCGCAATCGCAAATAAAATTATTTGGCTTACGCCCAGGTGATGTTGTTACTGGTGGCGTTCGTCCACCAAAAGAAGGCGAAAAATATTTTCCATTAATTAAAGTTGATCAAATAAATGGCCGCGAGCCTGGTTTTGTGCGCGACCGTGTAATGTTTGAATATTTAACACCTTTATTTCCGTACGAAAAACTAAAACTAACTGGGCATCCTCAAGAAAATATGAGTATGCGTGTAATGGATATGTTTGCCCCTATTGGCAAAGGGCAACGTGGTTTAATTGTAGCGCAACCCAAAACAGGTAAAACTGTTTTATTAAAAGATGTTGCAAATGCCATTGCATACAATCATCCTGAAGTATATTTAATTATTTTATTAATTGACGAACGCCCTGAAGAGGTAACAGATATGGCACGCAGCGTAAAGGCTGAAGTAATATCGAGTACCTTTGATGAACCCGCAGAAAAGCACGTAAAAATTGCCAACATTGTTTTAGAAAAAAGTAAACGTTTAGTAGAATGTGGGCACGATGTGGTTGTGTTATTAGATAGTATTACACGTTTAGCACGTGCTTATAACACCGTATCACCAGCCAGTGGCAAGGTATTAACAGGTGGTGTAGATGCCAATGCTTTACACAAACCAAAACGCTTTTTTGGTGCCGCACGTAAAATTGAAGGTGGCGGATCGTTAACTATTTTAGCAACTGCCTTAACTGATACTGGTAGTAAAATGGACGAAGTAATTTTTGAAGAATTTAAAGGAACTGGTAATATGGAATTACAGTTAGACCGTAAATTATCTAACAAACGTATTTACCCTGCAATTGATTTATTGGCGTCGTCTACCCGTCGTGAAGATTTATTAATTGATAAAGAAACCCTGTCTCGTTTATGGGTGTTGCGTAAGCATTTAAGTGATATGAACCCACAAGAAGCCATGGAGTTTTTATTAGACCGTTTGCGCCGTTGCCAAACTAACGAAGAGTTTTTAATTAGTATGAACGGATAAAAAAGTTTTTAGTTCTATGTGGTTAGTTTTTAATACTAACCTATTTAAAACTTAACATTAAAAACTTAAAACTATTATGAATAAAAAAGCATTAATATACGCAGTAGCTTACAGCCTTTTTGTAATTATATTTAAATTAGTTATTTTATTAGGCGGGTATTATTTTACAAAATACGGGTTTTATTTTTCTCACATTACAACTGTATTTTTAATAATTCCGTTTTATATTATTGGCATAAAAAACATTCGCGATAACGATAATTACGGCATTATGGCGGGCAAAGAAGCCATGCGTATTGCCCTTACCATTTTTGCAGTGAGCGCAATTATTTTAAGCATATATAATTATATTGAATTTGAATGGAAAGGAAAACTGTTAGCTATTGAATATTACAAAAGCGAACAATTTATGGCGTTTTTAAAATCGAACATAAAAATTAAAGCTGAAGATTACCAAAAAATAATTGCCGAACAAATTCAACTTTCCGAAACATCGGCCTTTAAAGCTACTACAGGTAAATTATTTTCGTTTATGCTAATAGGCTTAACAAGCGCCTTTATTTGCTCAGTATTTTTAAAACGAGGGCCTAAAAAATAACATCCTTTTAATATTGATTTTATATCAATAATTGCACACTAATTTTTTTAAACCTAAATTTGATTTTATTATTTATAAGCGTCACGCTGAGCTAAGTCTAAGCGAAACAATATTAAAATTATAAAAATGAAAACAAAAGAAGAAATTGTAAATAATTGGCTACCGCGCTACACTGGTAAAAAATTAGAAAGCTTTGGCCAGTATATTTTATTAACCAACTTTGGGGGTTATGTAAAAATGTTTGCCGAATTAAATAATGTAGAAATAGAAGGGCACGAACGACCTATGCAAAGCGCCACACATAATGGCATTACCATTATTAATTTTAGTATGGGTAGTGCAATGGCGGCTACTATTATGGATTTATTAACGGCCATTGAACCCAAGGCAGTTTTATTTTTAGGTAAATGTGGTGGTTTAAAAAAGAAAAATCAAATTGGTGATTTAATTTTACCTATTGCTGCAATTAGAGGCGAAGGAACAAGTAATGATTATTTACCATTAGAAGTACCCGCCTTACCCTCTTTTAATTTACAAAAAGCCATCTCCTATACCATTCGCTTAAAAGGCTTAGATTACTGGACAGGCACTGTATATACCACCAACCGAAGGGTTTGGGAGCACGACGAAAAATTTAAAGACTATTTACGTGAAGTACGTGCCATGGCAATTGATATGGAAACGGCTACTATTTTTAGTGTTGGTTTTCATAACGAAATACCAGTTGGGGCTTTACTTTTAGTTAGCGACCAACCGATGATACCCGAAGGTGTAAAAACCGAAGAAAGCGATAAAAAAGTAAGTGCTGATTATGTAACTAACCATTTGCAAATTGGTATTGATTCATTAAAAGAACTTCAAAACAAAGGAATTTCTGTTAAGCATTTAAGATTTGAATAACATCTCCTAAGCGACGTTAAAGGGGTTAATAAAACAGTATGATGTAGTTGCAGGCAATTCATTTGATAAAAATAATAATGCTGATACACTGCCATTTATAAAAGAAATTAATTTTTTAATTTGAGCCTAAACTTAAATAACCAATCGCCACAATTTTATATTGATGGCATTTTGCAAAGTAACATTGCAATATTAAGTCGTGCTATAACCCTTGTTGAATCTACCAACACCACTCATCAACAATTGGCACAACAAATAATAGAGGGTGTTATATCTAAAAGTGGTCATTCGTTTAGGCTTGGTATTACTGGTGTACCTGGTGTTGGCAAAAGTACATTTATTGAAAGCTTTGGTAAAACAATTATTGAAAATAACCATAAACTAGCCGTTTTAGCAATAGACCCAAGCAGTAGTAAAAGTAAAGGCAGTATTTTAGGTGATAAAACGCGCATGGAGGAACTATCTACAATGCCAAATGTGTTTATTCGTCCATCGCCAAGTAGTGGTACTTTAGGTGGAGTTGCTAAAGCTACTTACGAAACTATTTTATTATGCGAGGCAGCAGGCTTTGATTTTATTATTGTAGAAACCGTTGGAGTTGGGCAAAGCGAAACTATGGTAAGTAAATTAACCGATTTTTTTTTATTACTCATGTTAGCGGGTGCAGGCGATGAATTACAAGGCATTAAACGTGGCATTATGGAAATGGCCGATGCACTTATTATTACAAAAGCAGATGGAACAAATATTGAAAAATCAAAATTAGCAAAGGCTGAATATGCTCATGCCATGCATTTGTTTCCGCCCACCGAAAGTAATTGGATACCAAAAGTACTAACCTGCTCAAGCACTGAAAACAAAGGAATAAAGGAGGTTTATGCGTTAGTTAACGCGTATAAAAATTTTACAACTATAAATAATTATTTTACTTTAAAACGAAAACAACAACAGTTTGAGTTAGTAAAAGAGTTGTTACATTCAAAAATTATAAATCAATTTTATAATGCCCATTTTATAGAAGAAAAATTAAATGCTATTAAAAACTTAGATATAATAAACCCTTTTGCTGAAGTTGAAAAAATATTAAACTAAACACACTAAATTGTTTTGCAACAACCTACACCTGAAATAATAAAGTTACTTAAAATGGCCTACTCGGCCGAAAAAGCTGCTGCCTTTGCCTATCAAGGTCATGCAAAATCTGTAAAAAACACCACTGAAAAAGTTGCCATTAAACAAATTGAAGATGATGAATGGGGCCATAGGCACGAAGTACTTTTAATAATGAATTTGTATAACATTAAGCCTTCTAAATTTTATGAAATTAGATTTTATATTGTTGGTAAAATAATAAGCTTTAGTTGTTTTGTAATTGGCTGGTTTATGCCATTTTATTTTGCTGGGAGATTAGAAAGTGGTAACGTGTGCGAATATTTTAGATTAAAAATTTGGTTTAATGAATTGGGTATTATCCAACACGATAAGGTACTTTACGATATGGGCATTAAAGAAAAGGAACATGAAGTGTATTTTTACGAACAGATAAAAAACAGTAAATTATTGCCTTTTTTTGAGCGCTTTTTTAAGTGGGGCGCCATACAAAGTTTTAATAATATTGATTTAACTAAAAAATTACCACTCGAAAAATCGGATACTTATTGTAAAAATAAATAAGCTGTTGTTATTTTAATTTTGTAATAATAAATTCTGTTCTTCTATTTTTAGAGTGCTCGTCTTCGCTACAAGTAGGTTTTATTTTGCCTTCGCATACACAACCATTCAGTAACTTACTTTCGCCGTAGCCTTTACCTACAATACGTGTTTTATCAATACCATTTTTTATAATATAACCAGCACTTGCTTTTGCACGTGCCCCTGATAGTTTAGTATTTGCAGCAGCAGCACCTCTACAATCTGTATGCGCTCCTAATTCAATATACATGTTTGGATATTCTTTCATTACCTTAACAATTTTATCTAACTCGGTGGCAGCATCTTTTCTAATTAACGATTTTCCTAAATCAAAATAAATAGGCTTAATATCTATCATCTTTGCCAAATCCATACCTACAGCTACTTTACCTAACTTTAAATCTAAACTTTCGTTTATATTTATTTCGCCTGGTTTTTTTATGTCGTAAATAAATGTTACAGTTTTTTCTAAATAGCCCTCTTTTTGTAAGGTAATTAAGTAACTAATTTTATCGCCTATTTTTTTGCCTGTTAATGGTTTACGATAATCTCCTGCCGCTGTTGTAGTGTAACTATCAAAGGCTGCATTACTTGGTAATTCTTTTACATTAATTTTTACGGCCTCTAATGCTTGGTTTGTTTTTGCGTCTGTAACAAAGGCAAGTAAGGATAGTTTTAAATCTTTTTCTAAAATTAAATTTTTAGTAAAACTTTCGGCAGGGTCAGTATTGGTAGATACACTATCTTTTAATATAAAGTAATCGTCTTTTTCAACTATTAAATTGTAATTTAAATCTTCTTCTATAACGGTTTGGAACTCTGCCTTTTCGTTAGTCGTAATTTCTTCGCCGTTAATTTTTACTTTTGTATTGGGTAATAATTCGCCACTATCTTTATCTTTTGTAATTATTATAATTTCTTTACCGCGTTTTACTTCTCGTAGTATTTGAAAAGAATAAATATCATCATCCATACCCCCGCTTTTACGGTTGCTACTTAAATATCCTATTTTATTGTCTTCACCAAGATATACACCAAAATCATCATTTTTGCTGTTTACGGGTTCGCCCATATTATAAACACGTCCAGCTTTATCGTCTTTGATTTTTGTTTCGTAAATATCCAAGCCACCCATTCCATCATGTCCATTACTTGAAAAATAAAGCAAGCCATTGTTTGCCATAAACGGAAATACTTCAGTACCTGCAGTGTTTACCTTATTGCCTAAATTTACAGGTTTACCCCAAGTGCCATCTGCACCTTTTTTGGTAACATAAATATCCATACCGCCTTGCCCACCTTCCATATCCGATGCAAAGTATAACGTATTGCCATCACCGCTAATACATGGATGGGCACAATTGTAATTATTATTATTAAATGGTAAAACAGTTACTCTATCAAAGCCATTTTTATTTAAAGTAGCACTTAAAATTTTTAATTTATAATTCCCATCTTTACTTATCTGTTTTGAGTTTGAATTATTTCGAGTAAAAAATACGGTTTGATAATCTTTAGTAAAACTAATAGGGCCATCATTGTATTTAGATTTTAAATCGTTCATAAATAATGTTGGTTTTAAGTCTTTGCCTTTTTCATTTTTTTCAGTAGTGTAAAGGGTTAAGTAGCTATCGTTTGTCCAACCATGTTTTTTATTTATCCAGGCTGTTTTATTACGAGAAGAAGAAAATACCACGGTATTGTAAAAGTTTACAGCACAAAAATCGTTTTGATTAGAGTTAAAGTTACTTAACTCTACTTTATAAGCATCGGCATTTTTGTAATAGAATTTATATTTTTCGGTATAAGAGGCTAAATTTTTACCACGACTATCAAGGGTATATTCTTCAAAATATTTTTTGGCATCGGTCGTGTTTCCGCTTTGCATTAGGGCTTGCCCATAATATAATTTATGTACAAACTCCGCTTTACCATATTTTACAAGCCCACCATAGCATTTTAATTGCCCATTAGTATTGTTAGTTAAACGATAGCAATCGCCAAGATTTGATAGTATTAATTTATTGCTACTATCTTTTTTATATACTTTTTCGTACAATGGAATGGCTTGCGAATAAGCTTGTACACCATAATACTTATTTGCTTTTTTTAGTGCTGCGCTTTGTGCTAAAGCGGTATTAAAAAAACAAACACTTACTAATACTAAAATTATATTTTTGATTGTCATACTATTTTACTAAATAAAAATTAAAAATAACGAGGGGTAACTATTTTTTTGCCTTTGTAACTAAATAGATAATTCAACATTATTTCGTGCGAACCTTGTGAGTATTTTTGAATAGAATTTAAACCGTAATCGTAAGAATAACATACTAAAAATTGTGGGCTAATCTGCACTCCTATTATAGCAGAAGCCGCAGAATTACTCCGATAGGATAAACCAGCCCAAATAAATTCTTTAATTAAAAAATTAGCATTTACATCAAATTGTATTGGCGCATTTTGTACCGCTTTAACCATTGCTTGTCCTTTTAATTTTAGATCGCTGCTCAAAGTAAATACATTACCAATGGCTAAATAATAATGGTATTTGTTAGGAGTAAAATTCAATGTTTGTTCTGCCGTACCATTAGCATTAAATTTAAAATTATCGTCAATCATTCGTGGTACTGATAATCCTGCATAAAATGTTTTATTTGTATAATATAATCCTGTACCAAAATTTGGAGCTAATAAACTTGGGCTGTTTTGCGAAAATTGAGTATCCACCGTACCATCGTTATTCGTTTTTAAATCGGCAAATTTATTTATTTGATTATGAATACCTGCCATTAAGCCAAATGCAAGGGTGCTATTTTTATCTAATTTTAAACGATAAGCATAACTTGCATATACTAAATTACGATTTAATACACCAATGCGTTCGTTTAAAACGCTTAAACCTAAACCCATTTTATTTTGCATTAATGGTCCATGTAACGAAAACGATGTAGTTACGGGCCTACCTGGAAAATTAACCCATTGTTGACGATGTAATAAAGTAGCACTCATAGCCTCTTTACTGCCTGCATATGCTGGGTTAATAAACATTTCGTTAAACATGTACTGTGTAAACATGGCGTCGTATTGCGCTTTACTTGTATTTACAAAAGTTAAAAATAAAGCAACGGTTGCTATTATTTTTAGTTTATGGTTTGTTTTTTTCATCTGTTTTTAAAATCTTAATTTATAATTTGTTTAGTACTGTATTATTACAAATCCGTTTAATGGTTTAATATCGCCCATTTTAAATTCAATAATATAGTAGTACGTTCCGTGTGGTAATTTTTCGTTACCTAGTGTGCCTCCTACATTAGGGAAACCATTCCAACTATTATCGTAATTTGTTTTTTCATATACTTTATTTCCCCAACGGTTAAATACTGTTACCGTATTATCAATGCCAATTGGTAGGCCTTTAATTACCCATACATCGTTTTTAGTATCTCCATCTGGCGAAAAGCCCTGTGGCACAAATAACGAGTTGCTTGGTATAGATAATATTGTTGGAACGTTATCTGATGCTTCATTCCAAATTCCATTTCCATTTATATCAGGATTAGTGCCATTGTTAGAAGTATCTGAAACAGCAATACTTGCGGTACTTAAAGCTCTACCAAAAGCACTATTTTTAACTACAGTTACGCTATCTAAATTTACATTAATAGTAAATGAAATACTATTTACAAAACCAGGTGGTAATTTACTTTGGGATGGAATGGTTAAATTAATATCCGTATTACCATTAAAGCTGGTGTTAGCCACTAAACTACCAGTAGCTATAGGTCCAGATTTTAAAGTGTAAGTAGCGGGTTGTTTAATAGTTGCATTAAATAAGCTATCTTTTAAAACAACGTTGTGCAAGGTATCATTACCTAAGTTGTGCACCGTTATGGTGTAAGAAATATCGTAGGTATTATCTGCTAATCTGGTACCCAACGTTCCTACTTTAGTTATACCAAAAAATAAGTTTGGTGCTAAATTTAATGGTGTTGGAATATTGTTGTTTGTTGGATTACCATCTCCGTCGGGGTCAGGGTTAATACCTATATTCGACGAATCTGCTAAAACAACACCAACTATAGGTTGACAAAAACCTAATACCGTATTCTTAAATGGCCCAAATTTACTATTTGGATTAATATTTAACGAAAACAATATAGTATCAGTTGCGTTTGCGTTTAATACGCTTAATGTATTTGTTAATGTAGTTTGTAATACACCATTAAAAGTTGGGTCAAGCGTTAAACTACTGGCAGCAGTAATAATTGTAGGTGTACTTATAATACTAAATGTAGTTGGCAGCGGAAAAGTAGTTGATAAATTTTCGAGCAATACTATATTATTTAATGGTGCCGAACTGTAATTTTTTACAACTACTTTATAGGTTACATTGTAAGTACCATTGCTTTGTAAGGTTGGGGTACTCACTGCTTTTGCAATACCAAATACTGTATTTGTTAAACACGTTGTTGGTGTTAAAAATAGCGTTGTGTCTTTTGTACAACCATTTCCTGCAAAAAAGCGAACAGTATACGCAGTAATTACAAATGGGTTGGTTAAGGTATTTGTTAAAATACCAGTTATCGGAATTGCTGGTGCCGTAACATAAATTAACGAACCAGTGTAAGTTGTGCCAGCTACATAATCATAATTATCGCCAAACACAAAACCACTTACAATAATGGATCCGTTATTATTAGTAGCTGTTCCAGAACATGTTGCTGGTATTATAGTAGCTGTAATTGGCACATTAGTATTTGTAAACACTGTAATAACAGTACTTGCTGGGCAATTTGCTGTTAAATCTGTAACCGTTAAACTGTAATTTCCTCCTACCGAAACAGTAATTATAGAGTTTGTATTTGTATATGCAGCAGGGCCCGTCCAAACATACCCTGCATTTGTTGCCGATGTTACAGCTGTTATGGTAACTAAGTTATTAGCACAAGTTACAATGCCATTTGCACTTACAGTAACAGTTGGCACATTAGAATCTGTAATAACAGCTACTGTAGCGTTAGAAGTACAAGCTGTTGTAATATCCGTAACGGTTAAGGTGTAATTTCCTGGTATAGCAATACCTGTTGGATTCTGACTAGCCGATGTATAAGAAAAAGGGCCACTCCAAGTATATACAACTGTCGTAGGCGTTGCACTTCCAAATAAATTTACCGAAGGTGAAGTACAACTAATAGTGCCACTAACACTTGCAGATGCCGTTGGTGCGGAATTTACAACAATACTAACTGTTGTTGTAGCCGAGCCACATAAACCATTTGCACCTGTTAGGGTATAAATAGTTGTAGTAGTTGGTGTAACTATTACGGTAGCCGAAGTTATTGTACCTGGTTGCCATGTATAGGTTAGTGCACCATTGGCAGTTAGGGTAGCACTACTTCCAAAACAAATAGCAGTAGCCGAACTCGCAGCCGTAACTGTTGGGTTTGGTAATACCAGTAATTGTAACGTTTGTGTATTATTACAACCAATAGCATCAGTACCAACTACTGTGTAATTTGTAGTAACGGTAGGCGTTACAGCAATAGTTCCACCAATAATTGTTCCTGGATTCCAAGTATAATTTACTGCACCACTCGCACTTAACGTTGCCGTGCTACCTAAGCAAATACTTGTTGGCGAAGCAATTGCAGTAACCGTAGGGCTTACATTAACCGATACTGTAACTAATGCTTGATTAAAACAGCCATTTAAATCTGTACCAATTACACTATACGTTGTAGTTGTGGTTGGTGAATTTGTAACATTTGCTCCTATTGCTGATATTGGGTTCCACGAATAAGTTGTGGCACCACTCGCTGTTAAACTAACGCTACTACCACTACAAATAATAGAGGCTGATGCACTTGCTGTTACTGTAGGATTGGGACTTACATTTAATAAAAGTGTCGTTGTGTTTGTACATCCACTATTGCTTCCTATTAAAGTATATGTTGTTGAAATTGTAGGACTCACAACCGTAGCCGAAGTTGAAGCACCACTTGGTAACCAAGTATACGTTGTGGCACCATTTGCAGTTAATGTAGCCGAATTACCAATACATAAACTAGTTGGCGATGAAATAGCGGTAACCGTTGGCGTTGTATTTACTGTTACCGTAAATACAGCTTGATTGGTACAACCATTAACCGACGAGCCAAAAACGGTATAAGATGTATTGCTTAAAGGCGAGCTAGTAATTGTTTGCGAAACTGCTGCAAACGGTGGTAACCAAGTGTAAGTGGTGGCTCCATTAGCTGTTAATGTTAATTGGGTTCCACTACAAATTATAGATGCGGATGGACTTATTGTAATGGTTGGCGTTGGGTTTACGGTTATATTAACCGTTTGCGAATTAGCACAAATTCCATTCGTACCATTAACAGTATAAATTGTATTTACTGTTGGCGATACTACAACGTTACTTCCCGTTAAAGCACCAGGGTTCCAAGTATAATTGGTA
This sequence comes from Bacteroidota bacterium, assembly GCA_025363015.1. Taxonomy (GTDB): domain Bacteria; phylum Bacteroidota; class Bacteroidia; order B-17B0; family Aurantibacillaceae; genus Aurantibacillus. Next base: position 23,820 of record JANYEQ010000032.1, on the reverse strand, counting down.
GCGCCAGTAGCTGTTAAGGTAGATGAATTACCAATACAAATAGTTAAGTTAGAGGCACTTGCAACAACCGTAGGGGTTGGCGTAACACTTAAATTAAAGGTTGCTGTATTTGTGCAACCAAATACACTCATACCAGCAAGTATATATGTTGTCGTTACGGTTGGATTCGCAATAATACTACTGCCAGTTATTGCTCCTGGGTTCCAAGTATATGTGGCTGCTCCATTACCTGTTAAGGTTGCCGAACTACCACTACAAATATTAGTAGCGGTGCTTGTTATTGTTAATAATGGTAATGGATTAACGGTAACTGTTACAACGGTTTTAGCAGTACAACCAAATGCATTAGTACCTGTTACAGTATAATTTGTAGTAATAGCAGGAGTAACTAAAACCAAACTGCCTGTTAAAGCTCCCGGATTCCATGTATAGGTTACTGCACCTGCTACGCCTAAACTAGCCGTTTGGCCCGCACAAATTGGATTTGGTAGTGCCCCCGCTGTTATTATTGGGATAGGATTTACGTTTACACTAATAGTTTTTGTATCTGTACACAAACCATTTGCACCAATAACAGTATAAGTAGTATTAACTAAAGGTGTTACTATAACGTTGCTGCCTGTTAAAGCACCTGGGTTCCAAGTATAAGTTAATGCCCCCGATGCTGTTAAGGTGCTTGAATTTCCTATACAAACTGCCGTTGGTGTAGCTACAGGTATTACAGTAGGGTTAGGTATAACAATTTGTGTAAATGTTGCTGTATTTATACAACCCGTTGCGCTTGTTCCTATTAGTGAATAAGTTGTTGTAACAGATGGGCTTACGGCTATTGTTGAGCCTGGTATCCCTCCTGGATTCCAAATGTATGAAATACCACCGCTACCTGTTAATGTGGCAGTTGCACCCGCACAAATATTGGTATTTGTACTTGTTACCGTTAATGATGGTAATGGATTTACAATTAGATTTAGTGTTTTTGTGCTAGTGCAACCAAATGCATTTGCACCAATAACAGTGTAAGTAGTGCTTACAGTAGGTGATACTATAATACTAGCCCCTATTAAAGCACCAGGATTCCAAGTATAATTAGTGGCGCCACTTGCTGTTAATGTTGCTGAAGAACCACTACAAATAGCTGTTGGTGTTGCTACAACAGTAAGTGTTGGTATGGGGTTTACTATTACGCTTACTGTTTGTGTACTATTACAAATACCCGTTGTACCCGTTACAGTATATGTTGTATTTACAGCAGGCGATACTATAATACTAGCGCCTACTAAAGCCCCTGGGTTCCAAGAGTATGTAGTAGCACCACTAGCTGTTAGTGTACTTGAATTACCAATACAAATAGCCGTTGGGTTAGCTACAGCATTTACAGTTGGTATTGGCGTTACAATTAAGTTTACTGTTTGGCTAGATGTACAACCTGCTGCCGAGCTTCCAATAACTGTATATAATGTGGTAATGGCTGGACTAATTACAACACTGCTTCCAACCAAAGCACCTGGATTCCAAGTATAACTTACAGCACCTGCTGCTGTTAGGGTAGATGAACTTCCTGCACAAATAGTAGTAGGAGATGCTGTTGCAGTAACAGTAGGATTAGGATTTACAATTAATGTTAGAGTTTTAGTGTTTGAACAAGTACCATTAGTACCTGTTACAGTATAAGTAGTGGTTACTGTTGGCGAAACAATAACGTTACTGCCTGTTAAAGCACCCGGATTCCAGGTATAATTAGTAGCACCTGTAGCTGTTAAAGTAGATGAATTTCCTATACATATTGCTGTTGGCGTTGCTGCTACTGTTAAAATAGGCACCGCATTTACACTAACGGTTATAACCGTACTATTTGTACAGCCCGCAGCAGAACTGCCCATTACCGTATACGTTGTAGTTATCGCTTGAAAATAACTCACTGTACTGCCTGTTAATCCTAAAGGATTCCATGTATACGTTAATGCACCACTAGCTGTTAAGGTAACTATACCAGCTACACAAATACTTGTTGGGTTTGCTATTGCTGTTACTGTTGGTGAAGGGTTTACAGTTAATACTAGTGTTTTAGTAGCTGTACAACCGCCATTACTACCAACAACCGTATAAGTTGTAGTTATAGTTGGAGAAACCACAACAACTGCAGTAGTTAAACTGCCTGGGTTCCAGGTATAGCTTGTTGCTCCACTTGCAGTAAATGTGGCGCTATTTCCTACACAAATAGCAGTAGAAGAACTGATAGCGTTTACCGTAGGTGTTGGCACAACATTAATAGTAATAGTTGTTTGCCCAGGGCAACCCGCCGTTACACCACTAACGGTATAAGTAGTGGTTACCGTTGGCGAAACCACAAAAGTAGTTCCGATAAATGCCCCTGGGTTCCACGTATATGTTGTTGCTCCACTTGCTGTTAAGGTAGCACTACTTCCTACACAAATAGAAGACGAAGAGCTACTTGCTGTTACCGTTGGGTTAGGTGTTACTGTTACATTAACCGTTTGTGTTGTTGTACAACCAAGCGCATTACTAGCAATTACTGAATATAATGTGGTAGATGCAGGGCTTACAACTACTGTTGCTCCCGCTAAAGCACCTGGGTTCCAAGTATAACTTAAAGCACCACTGGCCGTTAAGGTTGAGCTATTACCTGCGCACACTATTGTTGGCGAAGCATTTGCTGTAATTACTGGCCCGTTATTTACCGTTAAAGTTACTACCGCACTATTTGTACACGTTCCAGATGAGCCAATGACTGTGTAAGTAGTTGTTAAGGTAGGAGAAACTACAACTGATGTTCCTATTAAATTTCCAGGATTCCATGTATAGCTAGTGGCACCGCTGCCAGTTAGGGTTGCCGAATTTCCAGAACAAATTTGAGTAGTAGAGCTTGATGCTGTTACTGTTGGAATAGGTACTACCGTTAATAATGATGTGGTTGAATTAGTACACGTTCCATTACTTCCAACAATTGTATAGGTTGTGCTTGTTGTTGGGGTAACGATAACTACTGCTGTTGTTAAATTACCCGGATTCCAAGTATAAGTACTTGCCCCACTCGCTGTTAAAGTAGCACTACTTCCTATACAAATTGTTGATGATGCCGGCGTAATGGTAATATTTGGTATAGGGCTAACAATTTGATTAACTGTATATGTGCTTGTACAACCCGTAGCGTTTATACCAGTAACAGAATAATTAGTAGTAACCACTGGTGAAACAACAATAGAGTTAGAAACAATTGCTCCTGGATTCCAAGTATAACTTAAGGCACCGCTTGCTGTTAAAGTTGCACTATTACCCGGACAAATAGCCGTTGGGGTACTTACTATAGTTATTGTTGGACCCGTATTTACAGGTATTACCAAAGTTGTTTGGCCTGTACATCCTCCATTAGAGCCTACAATAGTATAGGTTGTTGTTACTGATGGGGTTAATGAAACTATATTACCTACTATTGCCCCAGGGTTCCAAGTATATGTTAAAGCACCAGTTGCCACAGCATTTGCAGAACTTCCAGCACAAATAGTACCGCTTAAATTAAATGCCGAAATAGTTGGTGGCGGAATGACAGTAATTGAAATAGTTGTTGAATTAGTACATACTCCATTAGTTCCTAATAAAGTATAAGTGGTATTTGCCGTAGGCGAAACAACCGCTACTGAACTAAAAACAGGGCCAGATGGTGTTTGCCAGGTATATGATGTAGCGCCAGAGCCTGTTAAGGTAGCGGATGCAGGCGGACAAAGTGTACTGGAGGTTGTAGAAGCCATTATTGCTGGCGTACCAACAGATACTTGTACTACAGAAGTAACCGAACCAGAACAATAACTCATAGTTGCCGTATAATTTCCAGTAGCCGTTGGGCAGGGTGTAGCTGTTAAACCAGATGCCGTGAAGCCAGATGGACCAGCCCAGTTTACAGCATAAACTGGCGGAGCTGTAGGGACAAATTTCCATGATTCGTTGATGGCAGTCCATGGCGTTAAAACATTACGTCCAGGAGCACCCACAGCAGTGGTACCAGTAGCATTTTGTATACCAACCAAACCTCTTCCACCATTCCAACCTACGCAGGCAGTACTATTTTGAATATTAACACCAATAATATTTGAGCTTTCGTATAACACAATTTGAAAAGATGAAAGGGGAGAAACACAAGAATAAAGCGTTACTGCACTCCAATACATTACAAATACTCGACAAGGCGCAACACCAGTTGTGTAAGTTCTAATTACACCGCCTGGTAATGGATCATAATCTCTATAAGGGCCACAAATAGTGTTGGGTGGATGTTCAACCAAATTAGGTAAAATTGCCGAGCAAACCCAAGATTCAGGCGAATTAGCGCTAGCTAAATTAAAAGTGATTTCGCCGTTAGACCCTACTACTAATTTATTAAAATTATTACCAAAATAGCAAAAATTAAAACCAATATCGATTACATCGCTCCAAGTATCATCTAGGGTAGAAGCAAATGCATTAGAACCGCCACTGTAAGGAAATGTAGAATAAGATATAGAAGCTACCGAATAGCTAGTAGTTGAGTTAGATGGAGGCACAACCGTAGCTGTTAAATTAGCGCACTGGCCCGCACAAATTACTGTACTTGGGCCAGTACCCGCCTGAGCATTAATACTTGGAGTAAAACAAGCTTGTGAATACGCTTGATTTTGAAATACTATAAAAAGTATAAGAAAAAAAGCACAGTTTTTAAAAAAATTAATCATACGTTTTAAATTTAAAATAAATTATTTAGTGTGTTTATTTAATTCTAATAATAAAATCATTAAAAAGATTTGGGTTTTTAACATCGAGGGCATTAATTGCTTTTAAATCACTTTTATTAAAATAAGAGTTAATTTTTTTTAAGGGCTGTTTTGTAGTAAAAAAAGCTATTTCGGTATCACTAAGTTTAAAAAACTTTAAAGATACTTGAGTGTTTTTACTCAAAAACTCTGTACATCTTTCTCTAACGTTATAAGCCATTGCAGCGCTTTGCTCAGCATCACTACCAAATAGTTTAACAGAAGCTATTTGTAATTTTAAGAGTTCTATAAAATTAGCATCATTCTCAACACTTGCTATGTTTATTAAATTTTTTTGAACGCTTCTTAAAGCAAAATCGTTTTTATTAATAAAATTTTTTAGTAGGTTAGTATCTTGTGCCTTAAAAGATAAAAACGATAAAAAAAACAAACACCCAATTACTTTTTTTGTAAAATTATTCATAGCACTATAAATTTAATAATACGCTAACTTATTAAAAATTTTAACATAAATTTAATAAAAATGTCAGTTATTAACATTTGTAAAATTAAAGCATTGATTATCAGCCCTATATTATTGTTAATAACACGTTTTTTATAAAAAATACCAACTAAAAAAAATATAATTTTAAAACATAAAACGTATTACATTTATAGCTTACAATGCACACTAATATTATAGCTCTTTTACCCGATCATGTGGCCAATCAAATTGCAGCAGGCGAAGTTGTGCAACGCCCAGCCAGTGTAGTAAAAGAACTTTTAGAAAATGCAATTGATGCTGGGGCAACACATATTAAATTAATTATTAAAGACGCTGGTAAAGCCCTTATTCAAGTAATTGATAATGGCAAGGGCATGAACCCATTTGATGCTCGCATGAGTTTTGAACGCCACGCTACCAGTAAAATTAGTAGTGCCGATGATTTGTTTACCCTTACTACAAAAGGGTTTAGAGGCGAGGCTTTGGCAAGCATTGCCGCTGTGGCACAAGTTGAATTAAAAACAAAACAAGAAAATGATGTTGTTGGCCAGCATATAATTATTGAAGGCAGTAAATTTATTGAGCAAACCGAATGCCAAACCGCTACCGGAACTTCGTTTACAGTTAAAAATTTATTTTTTAATATTCCAGCAAGAAGAAATTTTTTAAAAAACGACCAAGTTGAACAAAAACATATTATTGATGAATTAGAACGTGTGGCCATTCCACATACCAATATTCATTTTATTTTACAAAGCAACGGTAACGAAATACTAAACCTTCCGGCTGGTAATTTATTACATCGCATAAAATCGCTATTGGGTAATTATATCCAAAAAGAATTAGCACCTATTGCTGAAAATACAGATTTTGTTAAGGTTTCAGGCTTTGTGAGTTTGCCAGATGCCGCTATAAAAACAAAAAAAGAACAATATTTTTTTGTAAATAACCGTTTTATTAAAAACCCTTTTTTAAACCACGCTGTTTACGAAGCCTATAAAGAATTAATTGGGTATCAATCGCACCCACGCTATTTTTTATTTTTAGAACTAGACCCAAAACATATTGACATCAACATTCATCCTACCAAAACCGAAATAAAATTTACGGACGATAGAATGGTATACATGCTTTTGGTAAGCGCCATAAAACGTGCGCTGGGAAAGGCTAACGCTGCGCCCAGTATTGATTTTGATGTGGAACAAAGTTTAGATTTTAATTCTGCCAGTAATAACAGAATTGTAACAGCGCCCACCATAAGTTACGATAAAAACTACAACCCTTTTCATTCAATCGAAAACAAAACCAATTTACAAAAAACAAATAAACAACATTGGGAAAATTTATTTGATGGCTTTAAAAGCAGTAATGGCAATGACCTTAATAGTACAAAGGAGCAAACCGTTATAGAGCAAAAAAATATTGAACAACAAGTTTTTCAAACCTTAAAAAAAGAAGCCTTAGAGTTTTCGGTGTTTCAACTTAACTTAAAATATTTAATTACTACCTTTAATAATAATGTTTTAGTTATTGACCAACAGCGCGCGCATGAGCGTATTATGTACGAATTTTATTTAAACACAAAAGCTGAAACAAAAATTGCATCGCAACAATTATTATTTGCCGAACAATTAGAATTTAGTGCTAACGATTTTAATTTAATTACAAATTTAATGGCCGAATTTAAACTATTAGGTTTTGATATAGAACCATTTGGCAAAAATAGTATGGTTGTAAATGGCACCCCCGCTGATTTACAAGACTTTAACATTGCCCAAACCATTGATAGCATTTTAGAAACATACAAACTAAATACCATTGATGCTAAATTAGAAAAACACGATAACCTATGCCGAGCCATTGCAAAAAATACCTGCATTAAATATGGTAAAGTATTAGAAACAGACGAAATGAAGCAATTAGTAGGCCATTTATTTAATTGCGAAAACCCCATGTACACCGCTAATGGTAAAGTAATTATTATGGAAACAAATTACACAGATATTGATAAATTTTTTAAACGCTAATGAGTTTTAATAACCAATATCGCCCAAATAGTTTTGGACACTTACCCCCAGTAACCAAAAACATTATTATTATAAACGTATTAATGTATGTAGCTACTATTTTATTAAAACAAACTAAAAACATAGATTTAACCGATTATTTTGGTTTGCATTATTATTTAGCCCCTGAGTTTAAACCTCATCAATTTATTACGTATATTTTTATGCACGATAGTCAAAATTTTTCCCACATTTTATTTAATATGATTGGCGTATATATGTTTGGGCAAATGTTAGAAAATGTGTGGGGCGCAAAACGCTATTTAATTTTTTACATTGCTACAGGTTTGGGTGCTGCTTTGGCGCAATATGTAATTATGCATTTTGAAATACAACATACCTTAACAGAAATAAATTTAGAAATAGATACATTTAAAACCGATATAACCTACGTTGCAAAATTAATTGATTATAAAGCGGCTTTATTAAAAAATAGCGTTGTAGTAGGTGCTTCTGGCTCACTATTTGGTTTGTTGGGTGCGTTTGGCATGTTATTTCCAAATACTATGTTGTATTTATACTTTTTTATTCCTGTAAAAGCAAAATGGTTAGTAATTGGCTATGGTGCTTTCGAAATATTTTCGGGTATACGAAATAACCCAGGCGATAATGTAGCCCACTTTGCACATATTGGTGGTTTACTAGTAGGTGTAGTTTTAGTATTAATTTGGCGCAAAAATAAACAACAGTTTTATTAAAATTTATCAATGAACTTTCTTCAAAAAATAGCACAAACTTTTCAGCAACAAGGTAAATTAGCACAACTAATAATAATAAATGTTGCCATATTTTTAATGGCAAATATTTCTATTCACATTTTACACTTAAATGTTTTAGACTATTTAATGTTACCCATTGGCGGAACCGATTTTGTATTTAAAATATGGACACTGTTTACCTATATGTTTACCCACGCATCGTTAGGTCATGTATTTTTTAATATGTTATTATTTTATTTTTCGGCACAATTGTTTTTTTTAATTTTAGGCGAGGCTAAATTAATTTATGTGTATGTAATGAGTGGGCTTTTTGGCGCCGCTTTACTATTGGTTCTTGGCGTTATTTCTCCAAGTGCATTTGGGCATTCTTATTTATTAGGCGCATCAGCATCGGTATTGGGTATAGTTATGGTAATGGCAGTTTATGCGCCCAATTATAATGTTGCCTTGTGGGGCATTATAAATATGCCTTATAAATATTTTGCAGCCCTAACGTTTGTATTAAGTACAGTTATTGATTTTTCGCTAAACACTGGTGGTAAAATTGCACACATAGGTGGTGCAGCCTTTGGCTTACTATACGGCTATAATTTAAAACAAGGCGTTGATTTATTTAATTTTTCGTTTTTACATAAAACTAAACATAAGCCTTTAAAAGTAGTGTCTTATAACAAAACTAAAGATGAACTATATCACGAAAACAAAGTTATAAGCGAACAACGTATGAATCAACTCCTAGAAAAAATATCAAAAAGCGGTTACGATAGTTTAACCAAAAACGAAAAAGACGAATTATTTAAATTATCGCAAAAAAAGTAATGTTTTACTATAAATCCCTATATTAGTTGCTTAATTATTAATGCATAAATTTTTTAAAATACTAATTTTTATCTTTATTTCTTTGCAAACATTTTCGCAAAGTAAATCTACAAAGCCTACCATTGATGATGCCGACGAACACTTTGGGCACAAAAACTATATAATGGCCATCCCTATTTATTTATCCGAATTTAAAAAAGACGCTACCATAAAAAAAATAAAATATAAAATAGGCGTATGTTACTTAAACACAAAAATTAATAGGCAAGAAGCAATAAAATATTTAGAAGATTATACCAAAGAACCAAAATGCGACGAAGAAGCTTGGATTGACTTAGGTAGAGCCTATCACCTAAATAATAAAATAGAAGAAGCACTTACAGCCTTTAGAAAGTTTATTGAACTAAAACCAAAACGCGAAGATGAAGTGGCGCGCTACATACAACAATGTAAAAACGCACAACAGTTAATGGCGCAGCCATCAAACGTTACGTTTCAAAACTTAGGGAAAGAGATTAATAGCGATGAGCCAGATTACTACCCCTTTATAAATGCCGACGAAACTTTTTTAGCGTTTACATCTCGCCGAAAAGATAATCTTGGTGGAAAAAAAGTAGAAATTGATGGCTACCATAGTAGCGATATTTATTATAGTAAAGTTGAAAACGGTAAATGGACAAAAGCCCTAAACGCTGGACGTACTATAAATAGTGCCCTAGATGAACAAGTGGTAGGCCTAAAATCTGATGGATTAGAAATGTATGTGTATGTTGATCACATTGATAAATTTGGAGACTTATACATTTCGCAACGAAAAGATTTATTAACCGAATTTCCAAAACCAAAAATTTGCGACCCTATAATTAACGAAAAAATAGAAACCGAGGGTTGTCTTAGCCAAGATGGAAGTTTAATGATATTTGCACGCCGAGAAAAAGTAGATACCAAAAGTGATTTATATATGTGCCGTAAATTACCAAACGGTAAATGGAGTTTAGCACAAAAATTGCCCGAAACCATTAACACAAATTATAACGAAGATTTTCCATACTTAAGCAACGATGGCACCACCCTATACTTTGCCAGCGAAGGACACAATAGTATGGGCGGTTACGATTTGTTTAAAACTACTTGGAATCCCGAAGAAAATACCTATACTAAACCCGAAAATTTGGGTTACCCCGTAAACTCAACCGATGATGACAGAAGTATTTGTGTAACTCCTGATAATCGTGTGGCCTACATTAGTGCCTTTAGACCAGGCGGCTTTGGCGATTTAGACATTTATCGCATAAAGTTTAACGAAAACGAACAAATTACTAAAATTTACACCGGTAAAGTTTTTTTAGGAGATACGCTTGCTACAACGCAACCAAAAAACTATACTATACAAATAATTGCTACCAATAAAAATAAAAACGAAGAATATACCTTTGCACCAAACTCTAAAACTGGTAAATACATTATTAGCTTACCCGCTGGCAACTTTAAAATATCTATCAGCAGTATAGGTTATCAAAACTATAACGAAGAAATGATTATATCAGATATTGGAAAATTAGATATAGAAAAAAATAAAAATTTTGTGTTATTAAAAAAGTAATACTAACTCCTTTTTTAACAAAATAGCCCTGTTTTTAGCCAATAAACATATATTTTAAACAATTTGTTTAAAAAAATCAGTTTTTTTTTGTACCTTCGTCTTCTTAATCTTTTTTAGCATGAGACAACTCAAAATAACCAAATCCATAACCAATCGCGAAAGTGCTTCGCTTGATAAATATTTACAAGAAATTGGTCGCGAAGAATTAATTACTGCCGAAGAAGAAGTTGTTTTAGCAAAAAAAATTAAAGATGGCGATCAATCTGCCTTAGAAAAATTAACACGTGCAAATTTACGTTTTGTGGTTTCGGTAGCAAAACAATATCAAAACCAAGGGTTAAGCCTACCCGATTTAATTAACGAAGGCAATTTAGGTTTAATAAAAGCGGCACGTCGTTTTGATGAAACCCGTGGTTTTAAATTTATTAGTTATGCCGTTTGGTGGATTCGTCAATCTATTTTACAAGCATTAGCAGAGCAAAGCCGTATTGTACGTTTACCATTAAACCAAGTAGGAAGTTTAAATAAAATTAATAAAGCGTATAGTAAATTAGAGCAAGAATTTGAGCGCGAACCAAGTGCTGAAGAGTTAGCCGAACTGTTAGATTTACCCATTGATAAAGTAAGCGATACCATGAAGGTAAGTGGTCGCCATGTAAGCATGGATGCGCCTTTTGCCAATGGTGAAGAAAGTAGCTTATTAGATGTATTAGTTAACTTAGATTCGCCAAAGGCTGATAGCGGCTTAATGATGGAGAGTTTAAGCAAAGAAATAGACCGTGCCCTAAGTACATTAACTGAGCGTGAACGCGATGTTGTAAAATTATTTTTTGGTATTGGCTTAAACCACGGCTTAACCCTTGAAGAAATTGGTGATAAATTTGATTTAACGCGTGAGCGTGTGCGCCAAATAAAAGAAAAAGCTATTCGCCGTTTACGCCACAGTAGTCGAAGCAAATTATTACAACAATATTTGGGTTAATAATTTAAGTTCTATCCCTTAACAATCCAGTCAAGTGCTTTTTCCCAAATGGTTTGGCCAAATAAAATACTAAAGCCAACTTGGGCATAAACCCCATTGTTTATCATAAAATTTGTGCGTACAAAATCGTTTTTTGTATATCGCCAATTTTGATAAAACACATAGCCTACTTCTGCTTTAGCTATAAACGTTTTACTAAACTTATAACGTAAATTTGTATAACAAAGCCCCGAAGTGTAATTTACATTTACGCGCTTTGTATTATAGTTTATACCTGTTCTATAACCATCTGCAGTAATGCCCGCAGTTAACAAGGTACGGTTATTTTTATATTGTAAATTAACCTGCACAGGCAACGTATAATTAAATACAAAATTTTTACCAATAGGTTGGCTACCACCAAAAAAAGGTGCGGCTAAAAACAAACCATCACTATAACTTGTTGCAATGCCATAAAAAAAATTATTTTTTAAACCTCTAATGTGTAATTGTCCAATTAAACCACTAAAACGTGGCGTAGCTTTATTTATGGTTTTATCCTGTTCAGCAAAGGCAATATTGGCACTATAAAACAAGATACGATATTTTTTTGTAAGCGAAGCACCTAGTATACCCGCAGCAATAGTATAATTATTTTTTAAAGGCAAACTATCAAAACCAACGTTTACTTGGCGCGTATTAAAACGCAACATACCTAATGTTTGCGATGCTTTTAGCCTAACGCTATTTCGTAAAATATCTTTTAACTTTAGGCTACTTAAATCGAGCTTAACATTGGCATTTAATTTTGTTTTTATAGGAAAAGTAAATACAGCATTGGCTTCTTTTTGATTAAAAACCGATATCGTATCTTTAAATTTAGAGTCAAAAATATATTTAGTATCTACTTTTATACGGGGCCTAAATAATTGCTCTAGTTGTTCAACTTCAAAAGTTTGAGCTTTAAAACCAAAGTAAGTTACTAACCCCAAAAAAACTAAATTGTATTTTTTTAATTTAAACATTGCTTTGTAAAAATAGGTACAATTAATACTTAGTTTATAAAATTTAGTTTTTTTGGCAAAATAAGGTGCATAAAAAAAGGCTGTTAAAAAACAGCCTTTAAATTATTTATTAAATTTTACTTTATTTTTTTACAAACTCACCCATTTTATTATCAAAGTTTAAAAAATAACCACCTTTAGGTAAATTGCTTACATCTACTTTACTTCCAAAACCTTTTTTAACAATATTACCATATTGATCGTATATTTCGTACATTGTTTCTAAAGCTTTGTCAGATTTACCTTTTAAAAAGAAGTTAACATCTTTACTTGCTTTAAGAGGGGCGTATTCCATTTCTGGTACTTCGCTCATAAACTCCACAGGCTTACTTAAACGAGGCTGACCACTATAATCTGTTTGGCGAACACGGATTTGATTTTTACCACTATGTGCCACAATTTTAAAAGAATAATCGTTACTTGTTGGTGTTCCAGTACCATCAACCTCACCTACTTTTACCCATTTGTTCCAACGAAATTGTTCAATTGCAAAGGTTAATTTACCTGTTTCAGATTTAGTCGTCCATTTTACGGTTCCTTCTTTATCTACCGTCATACTTACAACTTCAAAGGTACTTTTTGGTTTTAATACTTCTGGGTTTAATACTTTAGGTTTACAATCTTCTTTGTGAAAAATTTTAATTTCAACTTTATCTCCAATATTTAATTTGTGTGGTTTTAAATCAATTTCAAAAGCACTTGATGTTACCTCATCAGTTGTAATATTACCATTAACTTTAACCTCGTTAACACAAAAACCAACTCCACCACTTTGAAAAGGATTTTGTACATACAGGTTTTTTCCTTGATAGTTTCCTTCTAAAATAATAACACCACCTTGTGCGTTAAGGGTGTTGTTAATTGTAATAAAAAACAAAAACAGGTATAAAATAGTTTTTTTCATTGATAAAATTGCCATTCTTAGCGTGCAATATTAGGTTGTTATTTTGTAATATCAAAATATATTTGTAAAAAAAATGTGTTTTATTTCAATTATTTTTAATTAAATATAGCTAAATTTGTTAAATAATATGTTTTTTATGAAGAATTTGGTTTGTGGGGCTACCATTGTAGCATTAATAGGTGGTTTTAGCGCCTGTAAAAATAGTAGTTCAAATATTGCCGATTATAAAGGTGGTAATAAAATTATTAGAATTGCAGAAGTAATGACACCTTTGAGTATTTTTCCACATAAAATAACAACTACCATAGAAGCATTAATAGCCTCGCAAATACACGAAGGTTTAGTAAAAATTAACCCTAAAGATTTAAGTTTAACCCCTGGTTTAGCCCAAAAATGGGAAATTTCGCCCAATGGCAAAACCATTACTTTTTATTTACGCAAAGGCGTTACCTTTCAAAACACTGGTGCTATTGCTGGAAAATCGATAGAGTTAACTTCAAAAGATGTAAAATTTACCTTTGAATTATTATGTACCGATAGGTTAGGCAACGTACAATTTCATACGGTTTGTAAAGATAGAATTGTAGGCGCTAACGAATATTACAAAGCCAGTAAAGGTAAAAAAATAGAACTTACTGGTTTTAAAATTATTGATGACTACACCTTTAGTATTGACTTATTAAACTCGCCAAGTATTTTTTTAGAAATAATGGCAAACCCAGTAGCAGCCATTATTTGTAAAGAAGCTTACGAAGCAAAAAATGAAGATTCAAATGTAGGCGTTGGTCCTTTTATTTTAGACGAAAAAACAAGTACCAAAACCCATTATGCAATGTATAAAAATGTAAATTATTATGCAAAAGATAAAAATGGAAACGCCCTGCCTTTTATAGACTCTGTTATTGTCGATATTTTAGGCTCAACCGAAGAAGCTCTACAAAAATTTCAAGCAGGCAAATACGATTTTATAAGCTCGGTGCCAAGCAGCCAATTAAAAGAAGTGGTTGAACAAAATATTGCAGAATTTAAAGGTAATCCGCCGCGTTTTATATTAGACCAGCGCCCCGAAATGATTTCATCTTTTTACCTATTTAACACTAACAAAGCTCCTTTAAACAATTTAAAATTGAGGCAAGCCATAAATTATGCCATTGATAAAGATAAAATTATTGAGCGTGTTTTATTTGGTCAAGCCTATGGCCCTGCCATATACGGCGTTGTGCCGCCAACATTTAATTTTTACAAAATTAATACCTTAAAAGGTTATAGTTTAGATGTGGCTAAAGCCAAACAATTATTAAAAGAAGCAGGTTACCCCGATGGTAAAAATTTACCCGAAATACAATTGTTAGTAAACTCGGGTAACTCACGTAACAACACCGTTGCCGCCGAAATACAAAAGCAGTTAAAAAATAATATTAATGTAAATATTACCTTTGAATCATTACCAAATGCCGAAAAATTTGATTTACAAATTAAAGGTAAAGGCGATATGTACCGTTATGGCTGGGTTGCCGATTACCCTAGCCCCGAATCGTTTTTAAGTATTTTTTATGGGGAACCTGTAACCAACGATACCACTCATTTAGCATACCCAAATACCACAAAATATAAAAATGTAGAGTTTGATAAATACTACAAAATGGGTCGCGATGCCGTAAATAGAGATTCGGCTTCGGTTTACTTTTTAAAAGCTGAACAAATTTTAATAAACGACGCCCCTTTAATACCACTTTGGTACGAAAGCAATTGCCGTTTAATAACCACGCGTATGAAAAACTTTTACTCAAATGCGTTGCGTTATTTCGATTTTACACAGGTAACAATTGAAGATAAAAAATAACACGTTTTTAATTTTTTTTAAATGAAAAAACGTTGGCATTTATTTATTTTTTTATCTCTTAGTGCGCTTATATCGCAAGCACAATTTACCATTAAAGGCAAAGTGTTTGAAGCCGATAATAAAGAAGCTATGCCCTTTGTGCCACTTGTAATTAAAGGCACAAACTTTATTGCCCAAACCGATTTTGATGGTAACTATACCATAAAATGTAACCAACTTACCGATTCTATAATTTGTACTTTTGTAGGCTACCAACGTTTAGCACGTAAAATTGATAAATCTCTCCCCGAACAAATTATTAATTTTGCAATGAATAACGAAGGAGGTACAAAGCTAGAGGAAGTAATTATAAAAGCTGGCGATAACCCCGCCCATCGTATTGTGCGTAATACTGTAAAAAATAAAACCAAAACAAATAAAACAAACTTAAAAGCTTACGAATACGAAACCTATAATAAATTAGAATTTGATCTTAATCGCATACCTAAAGAAATGCGCGATAAAAAAGTGTTTAAACCCATTGCCTTTGTTTTTGATAATGTGGATAGTAGTAATAGCGCCGAAAAACCATCTCTTCCATTTTTTATTGTAGAAAATTTATCGCAATTTTATTACAAAAGTAACCCTGCTCGTAAAAAAGAAGTAGTAATTGCTACCAAAATTACAGGGATAGAAAACTCAAGTATATCACAGGTGTTGGGTGATATGTACCAAAATATAAATGTTTACGAAAATAATATTTTAATATTTGGTAAGCAATTACCAAGCCCCCTAAGCGAAAACGGGTTGTTTTATTACAAATATTATTTAGAAGATAGTGCCTTTGAAAACAACCAATACATTTACCACATTCGCTTTAAACCCAAGCGTGTACAAGAGTTAAGCTTTACCGGTAATATGTGGATAGCCGATACCACTTGGGGCATAAAACGTTTAGAGATGAGTTTGCCAAAAGATGCGAATATAAACTTTATTAACAGTGCCAACATTGTACAAGAATATACTTATACCGACAGTACTTGGATGCTCTCAAAAGACCGTTTAGTAATTGATTTTGCACCCACAAAAAAAGCCATTGGGTTTTATGGACGAAAAACAACATCGTATAAAAAAATAAAATTAAACCAACCCAAAGAAGAAAAATTTTATGAGTTTGGCGATAAAGTAATTGTTAACGAAGACTCCATTAAACGATCTGACGAATTTTGGGCTCAAAACAGGCACGATAGTTTGACCCTTCGCGAAAAAAAGATTTTTAAAATGATTGATACTATTCAATCTCTACCCGTTTATAAAACCTGGGTAGATATTTTTACAATTTTTGTTTCGGGCTATAAAGATTTTAATAATTTTGAAATTGGTCCTTATTCTAACTTAGTTTCTTATAACAGAGTAGAAGGTTTACGCCTGCGTTTTGGTGGGCGTACCAGCGATATGTTTAGCAAATGGTTTGAGTTGAGCGGCTATGTTGCCTATGGTATTTTAGACGAAAAATGGAAGTATGCCTTAGGTTTTAGATCGTTTGTTACAAAAAAACCAACTCGCCAGTTAGTAGGTATGAACTACCGTAGCGATTACGAAATTTTAGGTCAAAGTACCAATGGCTTTTCGCAAGATAACGTATTAGCATCTTTTTTTAGAACCAGCCCCCTTACAAATTTAACCCGCGTAGATAATGTAAACGCATATTATAGTCGCGAATGGTTCCCTGGCTTACTATCGGTTGCAACCCTTGTGGGCAGACGTTTCACACCCGTTGGAACAAATAAATATTACGAAACAAAACGCGATGGAGCCATTGGCGAAAAAGAAGATGTAACCAATACTGAAGCCCGTTTAAATGTGCGGTTTGCCTGGAAAGAAAAATATGTAGGCGATGGTTTTAAGCGTCTATCCATAGGTTCGCGCTTTCCGGTATTGCAAGTAAACTATGCAAAATCGTTACAAAATGCGTTTAAAGGCGAGTACGACTATCAAAAACTGGTAATTAACGTAAGCGATAGAATTAGAATAACACCCATTTTAGGATATACCGATTACATAATTGAAGGTGGTAAAATATGGGGCAAAGTACCTTATGTATTAATGGAATTACATGGTGGTAACCAAACTTATTTGTACGATTACATGGCATTTAATATGATGCGCTATTATGAGTTTACCAGCGACCAATTTGTAAGTGCCGCAGTGTTTCATCATTTCGAAGGTTTGTTTTTAAACAAGGTGCCTTTGTTACGCAAATTAAAATGGCGCGAGGTAATTACCTGCAAAGCCGTAATAGGCTCAGTAAATGATAAAAACCGCACCACACTTATTTTTCCAACAACCTTAAACGATTTAAGCAAAGGTCCTTATGTAGAAGCCAGTGCAGGCATCGAAAATATTTTTAAAGTATTTAGAATTGATGTGTTTTACCGTGCTACATATCAATTTGCCGAACAGTCTAAAAATATTGGTATTCGCTTTGGCTTTCAGCTAGCCTTGTAATGCTAAAAAAATATAATTTTATTTTTATTTCAGTTAATACTAGTAAGTTTATACCATTAAAATGATTTTACGAAGCGAAAACTTAATAAAAAAATACAAAACACGTACCGTTGCAAACAACGTTTCGGTGCAGGTGCAGCAAGGCGAAATTGTGGGTTTACTTGGCCCTAATGGCGCTGGTAAAACCACTTCGTTTTATATGATTGTAGGGATGATAAAACCCAATAGTGGTAAAATTTTTTTAGATGATTTAGATATTACTAACGAGCCCATGTACCGCCGTGCCCAGTTAGGCGTTGGCTATTTACCACAAGAGGCATCGGTATTTCGTAAACTAAGTATTGAAGATAATATTACGGCCGTACTCGAAATGACAAAGCTTACAAAAAAAGAACAAACCCTAAAATTAGAAAGTTTGTTAGATGAATTTGGGCTACAACACGTACGCAAAAACCTGGGCGACCAACTAAGTGGAGGCGAGCGTCGCCGTACCGAAATTGCACGCGCCCTTGCCACCGACCCAAAATTTATTTTACTAGATGAGCCCTTTGCTGGGGTAGACCCTATTGCCGTTGAAGATATACAAACCGTAATACATAAATTAAAACAAAAAAACATTGGCATTTTAATTACCGATCATAACGTGCACGAAACCCTAAAAATTACCGATAGAGCTTACCTCTTATTTTCTGGAAGCGTAATAAAAAGTGGTACCGCCGAAGATTTAGCTAACGATGAACAAGTTCGCAAAGTTTACTTAGGTCAAAATTTTGAGTTAAGAAAGTAATTAACGCTTCTCTAATACTATTTTCTCTACTTAATATCTATAAGTGCAAACTTCAGTGCAAAAAAAGCGCTATTCATCTAAAATACTAACTTAAATGTAAAATGCTTTGTACTTTTGCGCTCGTTATTAAAAACTATATATTCTATGAAAAAAATTGCGTTTGTTTTAGTTTCTGTTTTATGTTTAAATTTTTTAAGCAAAGCCGATGAAGGTATGTGGCTACCCCAACTTTTGGGCGATAAAATATATGCCAACATGGTTAAACAAGGGCTTAAACTTAGTAAAGAACAATTGTTTAGTATAAACAAAAGCAGTATTAAAGATGCCATTGTATTATTTGGCGGTGGTTGCACTGCCGAAGTGGTAAGCAACCAAGGCTTATTATTTACTAACCACCACTGTGGCTACGATAATATTGCATCTGCAAGCTCAGTAGCACATAATTATTTAAAAGAAGGCTTTTGGGCAAAATCAAAACAAGAAGAAATTGCCTGCCCCGGCTTAAGCGTACAGTTTTTAATTAAATTAGAAGATGTAACCACCCAAGTACAAGAAAAATTAAAAGGTATTAAACCTACTGATGTTGCTGCAAAACTACCCGCCATTTTAGCCGAGTTAAGCGCAAAAGCGTCCGAAGGTAGCGGTTACGAAGTACGCATTAGTACTTTTTTTAAAGGCAACCAGTTTTTACAATTTACCTACCAACGCTTTAAAGACGTACGCTTAGTAGGCGCCCCGCCCGAAAGTATTGGAAAATTTGGCGGCGATACCGATAATTGGGAATGGCCACGCCACACCGGCGATTTTTCTATCTTTAGAGTTTACATGGCTAAAGATGGTAAACCCGCCGAATATAAAGAAGAAAACATACCCTATGTGCCTGTGCACTTTTTACCAGTATCTTTAAAAGGCATTAAAGATGGAGATTTTAGTATGATATATGGTTACCCTGGTAGCACCAACCGTTACGAAACATCGTTTGGTATAAAACTAAAAGTAGATATTGATAACCCCAACACCGTTAGTCTGCGCGATGCACGCTTAAAATGTATGTATGCCGAAATGATTAAAGATCCCGCCGTTAAAATTCAATTAGCAGGTTATTACGCTGGTGTTGCCAATTATTGGAAATTTTTTGATGGTGAAAGCAAACAACTTATTAAACACAATGTAATTGCCCAAAAAGAAAAAGAAGAGGAAGCCTTTACCACTTGGGCAAAAACAAAACCCGAGTTTGATAATTTATTTACAAACATTAAAAATAACTACACCAATTGGCAACCTTATGCAAAACACCGTGTGTATATTAACGAGGGTATTTTAGGCTCGCCACTATTAGCCTTTGCCAATAGCCTAAAGGCCTTAGATAATGCATTATCTGCTCAACCCCAAAAGCCCGAAGAAATTACAAAAATAACCAACGCTACAAAAACAGCTTACGATAAATTTATTAAAGCCGAAAACATAGTAAGCGATAGAAATATATTAGCCATTGTTACCAAATTATTTTATGCCGATGTGGATGCCGACCAACGCCCGCAAGCATTTTACACCAACTTAAAAACAGGCTTTGGAAGTTTAGAAAGCGACGAAACTTATACCAAATACGCAAAACAAGTATTTGATAATACCTTCCTATTAAATAAAGATGCTTGGGCTAACTTTATTACAAAGCCAGATACTGCAACCCTTCATAAAGATTTAGCCTTTAAAACCGCTACTGCTTTTACCGATAATTATACAAAAAACTACGCTAAATATGCTACTGAGTTTAATGCAAATAATTACGCATTAAATAATTTATATTTAAAAGGTGTTTTACAAATGAATAAAAATAAAGATATGTACCCAGACGCTAACCAAACCATGCGTATAAGCTATGGCAATGTAAAATCATATACCCCACGCGATGGCGCTTATTGTAAAGAAATTTGTACCGTAAAAGGTATTTTAGAAAAATATAAACCCAACGATTATGAGTTTGATGCGCCTGCAAAATTAATTGAGTTAATTAAAAATAAAGATTTTGGACAGTATGCTGATAAGAAAACTGGCGAAGTAGTAGTTGGCTTTATTACCAATAACGATATTACTGGAGGCAACTCAGGCTCGCCAGTACTAAACGCAAAAGGCGAATTAATAGGCTTGGCCTTTGATGGCAATTACGAAGCCCTAAGCCACAAAATAGCAGTTGATAAAGATTTTAACCGCACCATTTGTTTAGATATACGTTACATGCTTTTTGTGGTAGATAAACTAGGCGGTGCTAAAAACATAATAGACGAGCTTACTTTAATTAAAAACTAAAGTTCTTAAATAATTCTATTCTTGGTTGCCTAACTGTCAAACTGAGCGTAGTTGAAGGGCGAAGAGATATACCTTTAAGTATTAAGAAATTAATTAAAATATCGAAGTCTCCTGTATAAATATATGCTAAAAAATTGCCCGCTCAAAAGCGATTTTTTGACAGATAAAACCGTCCTCCTGACAACTAATTTACTCGCTATCTAAGCCCACCTTTTGGTATGTTTTATTTGTCTGCAAGCCTAACAATTAGGCCTAAAGATATAAATTATCTCGTAATCTATCCCGAGTGATAATACTTTATTCGTGGCTTTAGAATATGAATCTTTTGTTGATGAAGGCGATTTTAGTTTTCTTTTGCGTTTTCAGAAACGCTTCATATTCCAAGTTGGCAATTTTATAAAGAAAATCTTTTATTTAAGAAACCTCTTCATCCGTATAAATTGATTCATCTTTTTGAGGGATAGCTTTACATTTTTTCAAACTGATTTTTTCTGTTTCTATATTATTCATTTAAAAGGTGTATATTAGTTTTAGTAAATGAAAAAATATTAGTTTTTTTATCAGTTATCTTAGTCACTATAAGCGGTCAAAATCCAAAAAACAATACTAACAAGGAACCGAAAGTAGATATTGTTCAAAAACTAAACTCAATTGACACTTCGATTAATGTTGGTAACGGGCACCAACTTCATTTTACAATAATCAAAGGAAAAAAATCTCATATTTTATTTGCATCCGGCTTTGGGGATGGTGCAGATGTTTGGAAAAATATTACGAAGCAGATTGCTGAATTAACCGTAGCAACTATCATTACATATGATAGGTTAAGTTATTCAGAAAAACCACCAACGTATAAAATCAGTTTTGAAACTGAAATAAAAGCTTTGGAAACGGACTTCAAAAACTTGGATATTCAGATAAAAACATAATGTTAGTTGCCCACTCTTTGGGTGAAATTTATAACACATATTTAATAAATGATATTATGAAGACTGATAATTAATTTTGAATTGTCTCTAAATAGTTATCTGGTAAAAACTCTACTTGCCCCGTCGATAAATTATAAACAGCACCAACAATTTTTACAGATCCATTTTTTATTGCTTTAGTTAATACAGGTTCTAATGCCTGCAATTGTTGTACTTCCATTGCTACATTTATTTTAACTGCATTTTCAACTAAATCTCCTGGGATTTTTTTAGCCAGTTCGGCAGCTGGCTTAATTGCGTTTATAAGCGTAACGATATGGCCGGGTACATCCGGAATTTTACATGCAGCAGAAACCGCACCGCAACTTGTGTGTCCTAAAACAACAATTAGTTTTACTCCCAACACAGCATTTCCAAACTCTATGCTTCCCCAAGAAGCATAACTTGAAACTTGCCCAGCAGTTCTAACAATAAATAAATCTCCTATCCCCTGATCAAAAATAATTTCGTTAGGTACTCTGGAATCCGAGCATCCAACTATAATAGCGAATGGTTTTTGTCCATTTGCAACTTCTTTTATTCTTTTAAAATCCTGATTAGGATGCAATGTTTGTCCTTTAGTAAAACGTTCATTACCTTCTTTTAACTTCGTTATTGCACTATCAGCACTCACTTGTGCTTCTACTTTCGCTTGACTAATTAGCATTGCCGTAAGGGCAAAAAAACAAATTGTTTTTTTCATTTTATGATATTTTGGTTTTAGTTAATTAATGACAGATATAAAGGCATGCCGATGGTAATATTTAAAGGGAAGGTAATAGCTAATGCCATAGGCAGAAATAGCCCCGGATTTGCTTTTGGGACAGCTATTTTCATAGCAGCAGGAACAGCAATGTAGGAAGCACTTGCAGCTAATACTGAAAAAACAAAACGGTTAGCCACATCATGGGTAACAAATGCACTTAGGTATGCAACTACACAACCATTGATTAATGGAATAACAATAGCGAAAATTAAAGGAAATAAACCGTTATTGGTAAATGAACTTAATTTTCTTCCACTCACAATTCCCATATCTAAAAGAAAGATAGCTAAGAAGCCTTTAAAGATATCATTTGTGAAAGGTTTAATACCTTCTGCTTGTTTTGCATTAGCTAGTAAGCCAATTACTAAACTACCAAGAATTAAAAGTACGCTTCCGTTCGTTAGCGAATGTTTTACCACTGAAAGGGGCTTAACTTTATCTGCATCTTCTTTATTGAAAATTGACATCAATATCAAACCCATTATAATTGCAGGAGATTCCATTTAAGCCATGATGGCTACCATGTGCCCATGTAATTCGAGTTTCTGTGCATCTAAATAAGAAACAGCCGTTACAAAAGTTACCGCGCTTACAGATCCATAAGCAGCGGCGATTGCACCTGCATCGTAAACATTTAACTTGCGCTTCAGAATAAAAAAGGTGTAAACTGGAATTAGCAATGATAAACCAATACCGAATAGCATAGACCAAGCAATTTCTGAAGTAAACGTTTCATGTGATAACTCTTGTCCACCTTTAAATCCAATAGAAAATAATAAGTACAATGAAATAAACTTTGATGAATTTGGCGGAATTTCTAAATCGCTTTTTAATTTTACGGCAATAATGCCTAAAATGAAAAACAAGAAAGCGGGATTTGTCACATTTGAGATAAGTAGGTCTAAATTCATATTTTTGGTTATATAATTTATTTATGTTAGGGATTACAGATATCACAATACGTTGGGTCTTCAGAAAACCTGCCATGTGGATGCATTTTTTCTTCTGTGAACCCACACGATTGACAACTTAAAATATGCAACAAGGTAGAGCGTGTAGGTAACCCACAATTTTCACATTTAAGACCGGGTTTAGCATCTGTTATTGAAAAACCTGGCATATTGCATTTTGGGCAATGTGTTTTAATTTTGGTAATTAGTTTTTGAACTGCATTTTCAATTACTTCCATTCTTGTTGGATTATAAAGAGCCCGCATATCTGTTTCTGCATATACACTTTCATATTTATCCATTAAAATGGTATAAGCATTTTTTAAATC
>JANYEQ010000087.1 GCA_025363015.1 Bacteroidota bacterium | reverse complement strand
ATAAAGCAGCAGCAGATGCCAAGGCCAAAGCCGATAAAGAGTTGGCCGATAAATTAGCAAAAGCGGATGCTGAAGCAAAAAAACAAAAGGAAATTAAAGATAATAACAAAGGGACTATTAACCCCGTGCTTGGTGCCGAGTCTAAGTACAAAGAAGCTGTTAAAAATGCCGATGGTTTATTTGGCACAAAACGTTACCGCGATGCTAAAAAATATTACGAAGAAGCTTTAACTTATAAGGGCGGCGATGCTTATGCAAAAGGAAAACTAATTGATTGCGAAAAACTTTTAAATGCTGATAATAGCCAAAATATTGACGAAAGAATGAAACAACTTTTGGCAAAATACGGGCCCGGAGTTACCGAAGAAACCATTACCGGCCCAGGTGTTGTTATTATGCAGCGGGTTGTTGTAAAAGATAGTTACGCCACCGTTTACCAAAAAAAAATATTTAGTTGGGGAGGCATTTCTTACTTTAGAGATGGCGGTGCAATTACCGAAAGCACATTTGAAATAGAAACTAAACCATAAAAATTTATGTCTGTAGTGCCCGCCTTTATGGCCAAAGAAATTTTTTGTTGTGTTTGTTCTAATACTAATTCTGAAAAATTCTCGCTTAAATATCAAAAACAAAACTTTGCTGTTGTAACGTGTAACATTTGCTCACACCACTTTATACCTCACTATTATCGAAAGCAAATACAATACACACAATATAAAAATGCCGATGTTACAGCAGCAGTAAGAGCTGGAAACAATTGGGTAAAAATTCAACGGCATAAGTTACGTTTTAAGTTTATACAAAAATTTATTAAAAGTGGTAAATTGTTTGATTTAGGGGCTGGTTGGGGGCATTTTATGTTGGCGGGAAAAGAATTGGGCTACGACGTATATGGAGTAGAAATTTCGGAACAACCCTATTTGTATTGTGTAAATGATTTAAAATTACCAGTTGATCATATTGATTTTTTTGAAATGAACGAATCAAAAAAATTTGATATTATAACGATGTGGGATGTGTTAGAACATATAGATAAAGCCGACCCTTTTTTACAAAAGTGTAATAAGCTTACAAACATGGGCGGATACTTGTTTTTACAAGTACCACAAATAGATAGTTACTTTGCTAAAAAGCACAAAGATAATTGGAAAATGATGGGCCTAGACCATGTAAATTATTTTAGCAAAAAAACCATTATACAAATTTTAGAGAAAAA
Source organism: Bacteroidota bacterium (assembly GCA_025363015.1). Lineage (GTDB taxonomy): Bacteria > Bacteroidota > Bacteroidia > B-17B0 > Aurantibacillaceae > Aurantibacillus. The sequence goes on along the minus strand of JANYEQ010000087.1, from coordinate 10,141 downwards.
CGGTTACCAAGTTTTAAAAATAAAATCATCGTTTGAAATTAAGTTGTTTATTATGTACACACTTTTACCATTTTTTAAAAAGTTTAAAAGCCCCAATAAACAAACAACTATTGAGGCTAACAAAACTATTAATGCGGCCGAGCGCCAACAGTATTTTAATAAATTTACAAGTAAACCAATGTGGCAATTAAAATTAGCGGTGTTTATACATAATTGTATTTACAACACCTTATCGTTTTTAAACATTGGTGAAGAAATGATGGTGGTAGCAAAAAAAACTAAGGAGTAAAAATTATCGTTTGTTAGCCTCTTTTAAATAACTTTCAATAGCGCCTGACATGCTTGGATTTTGTGGGTTTGGCGCAAAAATATCTAATCTAAAGCCCAATTCTTTTAGTTTAAGTGCAGCCGTGTGGCCAAAGGCGGCAATTCGAGTACTGCCTTGTTTAAAGTTTGGGAAATTATGTTTTAACGATTTAATTCCTGCCGGTGTAAAAAACACTAATAAGTCAAATTGATTTAAGTTTTTCATATCGCTAACGTCGGCACTAACTGTTTTATAGAATACACCCTTTGTATATGTTATTTTTAACTCGTCTAAAAGTTCTACAATTTGTTCTTTATGTACATCGCTTACGGGTAGTAAAAATTTTTCGTCTTTATTTTTTCTAATAACATCCACTAAATCTAACATGGTGCCATGCCCAAAAAATATTTTACGTTTACGGTATTGAATGTATTTTTGAAGGTAATACGCTGTTTGTTCGTTAATGCAAAAAAACTTCATGCTATCAGGAACAGTTACGCGCATTTCATCACACATTCTAAAATAATGAACTACGGATAATCTACTGGTTAAAATTACGGCACCGTGTGCCAAAATATCTATGCGTTGTAGTCTAAAATCTTGTGATGACAAGCCCTCGATTTTAATAAATTGCCTAAAATTCACATTTAAGTTATGTTTTTTAGCTAAATCTAAGTAAGGGTTTTTATCGGTTTCTTGCGGTTTTGGTTGCGAAACCAACAAAGTTTTAATTTTATGTTTAGGATAATTACTTACATCTATTTTTGGAGGTGGCGCAATTGTTATTATTGTTTTTTTAGAAGATTTACGAGTGCGTTTTGCAGGCACAACTTTAGTTATATCTTCTTTTTTTTCAGTATGTGTAATTATCTTTTTTTCTTTAACTAAGCTAATTTTTTTAGCTTTTACTACAGGTGTTTTGGCAACAGCAGTAGGTTTGGTTTTTACAATAGTTTTTTTAAGATGAACGACTGGTTTTTTTTTAGCGATGACTTTTTTAGGAGTATTTTTTTTACTTAAGCTTTTTAAGGCAACGGGTTTATTTTTAGTTTTTGTTAAAACTATTTTTTTAATCTTTTTAGCAGAAGTTGTAATAATTTTTTTTGCGTTTTTTTTATTTTTGGCGCTTAAACTTTTTAAAGCTGTTACTTTTTTTTTAGTCAAAGTTTTTTTTGCTGACATTAATTTTGTGTATTAAAATGTTTCTACTATTAGTTTTGTCAGTACTAAAACTGGCAAAAGTTCCAAAGTGCAAAGGTAGGTAAATGTTTGTAATATTCCTATTCTTTCTTCTACTATGCTAAATACCACGCCCCTAAACCATTTTAATAGCACCGAAACAGCAATAATAATTATGGCAGCAGATAAAAAAAATAGGGTGTTAATTTTACTAAACTCGGCTAAAATAATAAACGGAAAAATAAATAAACCGAACGTTTGATTAATAATAAACGAATAATAGCTGTATTGATGTATGGCGCTTTTGGTGCCCGTAAAAAGTATTAAAAGTTTATTGGCAATTATTTTTGCGAAAATAATTGTAAAAATAATACAAAAAATAGCTAGAAACTGTAGTAGATGAGATGATTCTACTAGTATTAATTTATAAATAGTGTTTAACTTATAAATTAAAAACGAAACATTTAGCCCAAATAATATGGCTAAAATAACGGAATAAAACTTGTAAGGATTATAATCTTCGCGCTGAAGTTGTTGCCACGCTTGAATATTAAAAGAAGCCTGAATTATTTTTATAACTTTAGTAAAAGATGTTATTTTTATAAAAACAAGTAATGCAAAACAAACGAGTAAAAAAATTGAAGGCCAAATTAATTCAAAATTATTTTTTAAATGGGGGGTAAAATCATTTACTGGTAATAGATGATTATTAAATATATGTGCATTTAAAAAGCAAATCACCTTAAGTTACAGTGCAAATGTTCGCGAAATACTAAATCCAAATTTTATCTGCCCATGCCCCCAACTATTGGTGGTATAAGGAATGTAATTGTTTTCAATTAAGCCATTAGCATTGGTAAAAAACAAACTAAAAACGTGCCCACCAGTTTCTATTTCAAAACCTAATGAAAGTGGGCTAAACACAGTAGGATTATTTTGGTAAAATGGCGCAAAATTATAATAATAATCACCAATAAAGCTAAGGCGTTTATTTAATTTAATTCGGCCACCAAAACCCAAGGCAAAAAACCCATTTACATCTGCAGCATTGTTTTTTGTATTTACATTTTCTATAATAAAATTGCGATGCATATAGCTTGGCAATACTTCTAACGAAAGCCATTTACTTATTTTGCTTGCAATAATTAATTGTGCAAAATAATTTACACGGTGTGCTTCTTTGGTTGAAAAATCTTTAGTAATGCCTTCGTAAATTTTTGCAGTAGGCTTGTGTGTATAGCCCATGCTTCCAAAAAATGCTACAGAAACCGGAATGCTAAATGTATTTGTTTGATTTAAAAAACGCCACTTAACCGAACCATCAACAAGGCTATTCATTCGGCTACGCCCAAAACCTACCGAAAGATTATCGGTAATTCCATAACCAAAACTATTTCTAATATCACTTGCATTATCAAAACCAAAAGAGCCTTGTGCAGCATTATTAAGGGCGTTGGCCTGTGTATTATCATACACGTTTCCAAAACGGTGATCAATTCTATAATCTAAATGATGTTTTTTAACGGTTTCTATAGTTTGTGCGTTACCAATTTTTAAAGTTTTAAATGTAGCATACACTTTTTTTGGTTTATTATCTACAGGACCTTCAACTAAGCTTAATAAATCATCTTGTGAGAAGAATGCGGTAGGTAAAAAAATAAAAAGGACAATGGTTTTGTTAAGTAATGTCATTATAAAAAGTATTAATAATTAAGTTTTATTTTTTTACGTATGGCTCTAAAATACTTTTTACGTCAATATCAACTATTTCGGCAATACTTTGTACATATAAAGAGGGAACTTTTATTTTATAATCGGCTACTTTTATTTTAAACTTGCAAGTAATTGTAAGTTCATTACCTACTTTTTTAACCGTTCCTTCATAAGTTTCTTCTTTGGTTACGCCATGAATATCCATTTTTCCAGTTACGGTAACTTTAGTTTCGCTATCTTTTGTATAATCAATTTTTTCGTTAATTTTTCCTTTAAATATGGCATTTGGAAATTTTTCTGTTTCCATATAGTTTTCGTTAAAATGCTCTTCCATTAAAGCATTTTTAAATTTAAAACTTAAAATGCTAATTTTAACTTGCAAATCATTAGTAGCGCCATTTAAAACAATAACAGCACCTTTACAAGTGGCATCAATATCTTCTAATGGAGATTTTGAATAAAACGAAATGGCCGTAGCGCCAGCTTTTGCGATAAAAACTTGTGCCTTTGCGTTTATAAATGCTAAAGACACATAAAGTGTAAGTATTAATTTTTTCATATTATAATTTTATATCAAAAATACTAAATTATATCTAAATCGCAATTGTTTAAAAATTTATCAATTAACCTGGGAAAAGCTAGTTTTTTTAACGCCTTAACGGAACACACTTTATTTGATTTTTTATGAGATGATTTAAGGGTTAAAACATAAAATTTGGTATATAAATGTTGGTGGCTTAGTATGTGTTTGTATTCTATCGAGCTGTGTTTTATAGTAAAGTTTAAGCCGCAAATATTTAGTAATTGGCTATGTTTTAAAATAGTAAGTTCTGAGGTTTGTTTTGTGGTTTCAATTAAATAAAACTCGTATAAGCCTTTCCAAATATCGTTTATAGAGCGCCTGTTAATAATTACATTTTTATTTTTATCAATAATTATAAAATAATTTAAGTAACGATTTTTTATTTTTGCTTTTTTTTGTTTTACTGGAAGCGATGCAACTAAACCATTTGCAAAGGCAAAGCATTTTTTATTAAAAATACAATTTGTACAGTTGGGGTTTACGGGTTTGCAATATTGCGAACCAAACTCCATAATGGCTTGATTATGTGTAGCGGCATTTTTAGTGTCTAATAATTCAGTGGCTAATTGTTGAAACTGTTTTTTTCCCTGCCCCGAATCTATGGCCGTTTCAATACCAAACAATCTACTCAAAATACGATATACATTTCCATCAACTACTGCATAGGGTAAATTATAAGCAAAACTGGCAACGGCTGCTGCAGTATAATCTCCAACACCTTTTAGGTTTTTAATATCAGTATAGTTGGTTGGAAAAACCCCATTATTATTTTGTACAATATTTTTAGCTGCGGCATGTAAATTTCGCGCACGCGAATAATAACCTAAACCTTGCCAATCTTTTAAAATTTCATCTTCTGTAGCGTTTGCTAAATGTTTTACAGTGGGGTAATTTTTTATAAATTTTAAATAATAATTTAACCCTTGTGCTACTTGCGTTTGTTGTAATATAATTTCGCTAAGCCAAATGTAGTAGGCGTTGGTTTGATTGCGCCAAGGCAAATCGCGTTTATTAATGCTGTACCAAGCCGTTAATTGTTTTGTAAACCAGGGTTCCATTGTTTAATTATACCCTATTACTTCGCGAACTTCTAGTAGTTTTTGATTGGCTAATTGGCTTGCTTTTGCTTCGCCAATGGCCAATTCTTTTTCTAAAATAGAGGTGTTATTCATTAAATAATCAAATTTAATACGAGGTTCTTTATATTGTTGTAAAATTAATTCATATAGGGCTGTTTTTGCGTGCCCAAAACCAAAACCTCCGTTTAAATAATTGGCACGCATGGTTTCGGTTTCGTTAGTAGATGCCAATAATTTATAAATATTAAATACGTTACAGGTATCGGGGTTTTTAGGATCTTCCAGAGGTGTACTATCTGTAACAATACTTTGTACTACTTTTTTTAATTCCTTTTCGGGTAAAAAAATATTTATAAAATTATTGTACGATTTACTCATTTTTTGTCCGTCAATGCCTGGTACATTCATCACTCGATTATCTACCATGGCTTCTGGTATAACAAAAACATCTTTACCCATTTTATAATTAAAAGTTTTTGCAATATCGGCAGCCATTTCTAAATGTTGAACTTGGTCTTTACCCACTGGTACATGGTTGGCATCGTATAATAAAATATCGGCCGCCATTAATACGGGGTAGGTAAACAAACCAGCATTTACATCACTTAACTTACTGCTTTTATCTTTATAAGAATGGGCATTAGCTAACATTGGAAAAGGTGTAAAACAATTTAAGTACCACGTTAATTCGGTTACTTGTGGTACACGACTTTGACGATAAAAAATGTTTTTTTCTGTATCAAAATTAAATGCTAACCAAGTAGCGGCAACAGCATTGGTACTTTGTTTTATAAAAGCGGCATCTTTAACGGAGGTGAGGGTGTGCAAATCGGCAATAAAAAATAAGCTTTCGTTATTTTTATTTTTACTTAACTCAATAGCGGGTAAAATAGCACCTAAAATATTACCAAGGTGAGGTACATTGGTGCTTTGAATACCAGTTAAAATTCGGTTCATACATTAATTTTTATAATTTGTTTTTGTAAAGTTAAAACAAATTAAATAATAAAAATTAAGTGTACAAATAAGGTTTTTAATTTAAATCAATTACATAGGCTTTGCCATTAATAGTAACGGTAGCTTTTCCATCGCAAGCGCCGTTGCCAAAATCAATAGTACGTGTGGGCTTGCCACTTGGCGTATGCTCTATAGTTCCGCTTGTAAAGTGTTTTCTACAAGCTAAGGCCATATCTCTTATTAAAGGTTTTGTAATGTTAGATGTAAAACTTCGGCCATTACTATTGCTACCGCTTGCCGTGCCAGTTATAGAGTATTTATCGTCTATCCAGGCTAAAGTGCTTTGTCCATTTGTCCATTCGCGTTGGCGATTACACGCCCAATTAATAGTGCCGCCATTATTGGCTTTTGTAATTACAACAGCTGCATTAAATTGATATACAATATTACCATGGCTATTGCGACCTAAATTTTTTATAGTTTTGCTACCACTAATACCATTATTATTTACAAAGTAACCAATAGGTTTTATGGTAATGGTTGCTAACGAATCTTTATACTTACCATTATATATAATTAATAAACTTCCTCTGCGTGCCCTTCCATCATTACAAATACAGTTAGTAGTGCCAAAGTTTACTTTTATACTGTCTGCATCGGCATTGTTTAGAGTATCAAATTGTAGGGTGGTACAACTACTTAAAATAGAGGCTTGTTGCGCATCTTTAAAACTACTAACGTTTTTGGTTTTGGCCGCTTCGTCAGCTATATTTGCCATATCGTTTGTAAAATTGGTTGCCATAAAATTTTCGGCAGCCGATGTTGTTTCACTGTCCTCTTCCCTGTCTTGCTTTCTGCAAGATGTGGTTAATATAGTTATTACCACAATTACTAAACCTAAAAATTTAACGACTGTTTTCATTTTAATTAATTTTACACTATGACTACTAAATTAATAAAAGGTTTAAAGTACGTCGTACTTTATTTCAGAATCATAATGATATGACCTGAATAAATTTATGAAATAAATGGCGATTTTTGATTAAAAAAGTCGAGTTTTAGTAAAAAAACAACTAATTTTTTCTAAAAAATACACTGTTAAAAACAATTAATCGGCAAATCCTTCTTTTGCTGAGAGTACTCTGCGTTGAGGTAAAGGTATTTTAACATTGTGTTTAATAAAAGCTTCTGTTAATTCTTGATACAATTCGCTACTTAATGCCGAGGCATCAGCAGGTAAGCAATAAGGTTTTATGTTTATGTTTATAGCACCATCGTGGTTTTTGCCTATAAAAATTCCAGCATCAAGCTCTTTTATTACTTTTTCGTTTTGGTTTAATACTTCTGTAATAATTTGCTTCACACTAACAATATTATTGGTGTTTCCTATGCTTATGGCAATATCAATACGCAAGCTACCAAAGCGCGTAATATTTATAATGGTACCGTTGCTTAAAGGGCCGTTTGGTAAAATAACAGTTTTGTTATCTACCGTTAAAAGTATAGTATTAAATATTTGAATTTCTCTTACTTCGCCACTTTGGCCTTGTGCCTCAATTACATCAGTTACTTTAAAGGGTTTAAAAATTAAAATTAAAACACCCCCCGCAAAGTTTGAGAGCGAGCCCTGCAACGCCAAGCCCACCGCTAAACCTGCTGCACCTAAAATGGTTACAAAGCTGGCAGTGCCAATACCTAACATACCCGCCACAGTAACAATTAAAATAATTTTTAAGCCTATGCTAACTAAACTCTTTAAAAAGGTGCGTAAGCTCACCTCTAAGTCACGGCGTTTCATTGCTTTTTCGGTAATAATAGCAATACGTTTTACTAACCACATACCAATAATTAGCACTAAAAGTGCCGAAATTAGTTTTGGGGTAAAATGTATAATACCCGAAAGCGTGTCTTCAAAATAAGAAGTTAACTTACTTTCCTTTTCTACAATTTGATTTTTTATAGTTTCAGTACTAGGAATTACTTTTTGTAGCTCGCTTTTTACCTCTAATAAATACAACATACTATTTTTTCTTTAACTTTAACAAATCTAAAAAAATACTAAATGAATAAGTGCATTTTTATATTATTATTTTTTACAGCAACTTATTTAAAATCTCAATCAGATAGTAATGGCGAATTAAAAATTGAAGGAAAACCCGTCAAGTGGGATACTTTAAAGTATCAGAAATTTAGCCGCGCTGTGATAGTAGGCTTATTTCAACAGTTTAGAAATTTTAACAACACCTTTGAACAAAACATTACACAAGATTCGGCAGGAGTTTCTAAACATAATTATGTTGCCGAATCGAAATTAATAGGTGGTATTGATTTAAGTTACGATAAATTTTCAGTATCGTTTGGTATAAAAACGCAACCACAACAGCTCAGCGAAGGCAAAGGAAATACTCAAACATTTAATATTGGCTTAAAAATAGGCGATAATCGTTGGGTATTAGAAAATTATTACAGAAGGTTTACCGGTTTTTATGATAAAAATACAAGCAATTACGATACCGCTTTTAAGCGTACTGGCAACTATTATTTGCAACCAAATTTAAAAAGTAGCCTTTTAATGAGCAGGTTTATGTACTTTACTAATTATAAAAATTTTTCATACAAATCGGGTTTTGGTTGCGACTATAGGCAGTTAAAATCTTCGGCTACTTGGATATTGGGGGGGAGTTTTAATGTGTATACTTTAAACAACGACAGCTCTGTTTTCCCCATTAAAAACAGAGCATTTTATAACGATTATGGCAGCTTAAAAGGGTTTCAATCTGTAAATTTTGCAGGTACAGCAGGTGCCGCAGCTACCATAGTAATTTTTAAAGGTTTATTTATAAATGGCTATTTTACCATAGGGCCCGAACAGCAGTGGCGAAGCTACAATTTAGGTAACGGGTATAGAAACTTATCCTACATCTCATGGAGTGGAACAGGGCGTTTTTCTACGGGATTAAATCTTAAAAAATTTTATTTTTTATTTTCAATTACTAACGACTATAATTTGTTTAATGGCAAAAACACCATGTCTATTTCATCTTCATCTTTTACACAAAACGTATCTTTAGGTTGGCGCTTTCATACAAAAACGCCCCATTTTTATCAAAAATTTATGAAATCAAAAGTATATTCTTATCTCTAAAATAAATGCCTCCAAAGGCGCTAAGCAAATATGAGCTATAAAAGTTTAAAAGAGTGCGTTGATGACCTTGAAAAAAACGGGCACTTAATTCGTATAAAAGAAGAGGTTGACCCCAACCTTGAAATGGCAGCTATACATTTAAAAATATTTGAGGCTGGTGGCAAAGCCATATTATTTGAAAAAATAAAAGGTACAAAGTACCAGGCCGTTAGTAATTTATTTGGCACCATTGAGCGAAGTAAATTTATGTTTAAAGATACATTTGAAACAATGCAAACGCTAGTTCAATTGCGTAATAATCCTGTACAGGCCTTAAAACACCCTTTTAAATATTTTAAAACAGGCTTAGCCGCTTTAAAAGCATTACCTAAAAAAAGTTCGTTTTCCTCAGCAGGTTTTAACGAAATACAGATTTCTGATTTACCCCTCATAAAACATTGGCCTATGGATGGCGGTGCCTTTGTTACATTGCCCCAAGTATATAGCGAAGATACAGATAAGCCCGGGGTAATGGCCTCTAATTTGGGTATGTATCGCATACAACTAACAGGAAACGATTATGTTTTAAATAAAGAAATTGGCTTGCATTACCAATTACACCGTGGTATTGGCGTACACCAAACCAAAACCAATAAAAAAAATGTGCCATTAAAAGTAAGTATTTTTGTAGGCGGGCCACCAAGTCATAGTTTAGCAGCCGTTATGCCTTTACCCGAGGGAATTAGTGAGCTAACCTTTGCGGGGGCTATAGGTGGTAAGCGTTTTAGGTATGCTTATAAAGATGGGTTTTGCATTTCCTTAGATGCTGATTTTGTAATTACTGGCGAAGTTTATTCAAATGAAAACAAACCAGAAGGTCCTTTTGGCGATCACTTAGGATACTACAGTTTGCAACACGATTTTCCAGTGATGAAAGTGCATAAAGTATATGCCAAAAAGAATGCTATCTGGGCTTTTACAGTTGTGGGTCGTCCACCACAAGAAGACACTAGTTTTGGCAATCTTACTCACGAACTTACTGGCAATGCAATTCCACAAGAAATTCCAGGATTAAAAGAAATAAATGCAGTTGATGCTGCTGGTGTGCATCCTTTGTTGCTTGCTATTGGTAGTGAACGTTACACACCTTATATGCAAACAAAACAGCCTGCTGAATTGCTCACTATTGCTAATCATAT
>JANYEQ010000044.1 GCA_025363015.1 Bacteroidota bacterium | reverse complement strand
TTATAGTTTATTGTATGCTAATACTGCCTTAACACAAATGATGGAGTATAAAATACCTGCTAGTGTAATTTTAGCACAAGCTATTTTTGAAAGCAATAGTGGTAATAGTGCTTTGGCAAAAAAATCGAACAACCATTTTGGAATTAAATGCCATATAGAATGGGAAGGAGATACTATAACAAGTACTGACGATACCTTAAACGAATGTTTTAGAAAGTATAGCACCGTTGAAGATTCGTACATTGATCATAGTTTGTTTTTAACCCTACGTAATAGATATGCACCATTGTTTAATTTAAACATTACTGATTACAAAGGCTGGTGTTATGGTCTTAAAAATGCTGGCTATGCTACTTATTGTAATTATGCTGAAGAATTAATAAAAATTATTGAAACTCATAAATTGTATCAATTAGATAGAGTTGAAAATTTAAAAATGGCTGTAAATAAGGATTTAACAGACTATTCATTGAATAAAAATTATGCCATTGATATTTTTAACATGTACGATAAAAACTGTAACTTAAATTTATTGTTTAGTAACGAAAAAGATGTGTTAATACAAAACATTAATATGCTAATTAACCAGTTTGAAGATAAAACCGAAACAAGTGTTGTTACTAATTAGAGTTGTTTAACTATTAAAGAAAAATCAAGTTCATTCATACATTTAAAATGCGATTTTGGGCATTTTTTATATCCTAGTTTTGAACAGGGTCTACAACTTAAATTACTTGCTTCTACTATTTTGTTTTGGGCATTTGGTAAATAAGGACTCATGCCAAATTCGGGAATAGTATTACCCCACACCGAAATTATTTTTTTATTAAAAGCGCTAGCAATATGCATTAAACCCGTATCTGAGGTTATTACCCATTCTGCTTGGCTAATAATACTTGCGCTTTGGTTAATAGAAAAGCTACCACATGTATTTATAGTGTTAGGAAAAAAATTCTGTAACTCATCTGCAATCTGTTTATCGTCTTTGCTACCCAATATAACAATTGGTAAGGAAGCATTTTTACAAATTTCAATTAATTTATTTAATGGTATTTGTTTGGTGTAATAACTACCACCTACTACCAAAGCAATAAATTGTGTAGACAAGGTATTAAAAAATAAATCTGCACAATTTACATTATCAGCTTCGCTCAAAAAATAATCAAGGCCTTTATTATCGGGTTTTACACCAATATTAACGATGGTTTCAAAGTACCTTTCTACAATATGTTGTTTTGATAAACTATTTTTTAATTTAAAATTTACCGCTAAAAATTTTTGTAAATTAATTTTATTAAACGAAAAAGACTTTGTATTTAAGTACTGTTTTAATCGTAAACTTCTCAAATTTTTATGTAAATCAATTACTATATCATAGTTTTCAGCTTTTAATTCAGTAAATACTTCTGTAATATCTTGATTAAAAGTTACTAATTTATCAAGGTAAGGATTATTAATTAAGGTATCTTTAAATATATTTTTTGTTACAAAATGAATTTCAACACCAATAAGTTGTTGTTTAGCGCACCTAATAATAGGCGTAGTTAGCACAATATCGCCAATAGAACTAAAACGTATTATTAATATTTTTTTTAATTGCATAAATACTTTATTACATTTTAATTCGTTTATCACTCCATTTTTTTAAATAGGTATTTAAAAATATAGCAAATAAAATAATACATACTCCTAAATAAAAAGTTGGTTTTACCTCGTTGTTTTCGTTATAAAATAAAATTGCCCAAATAATACCGTAAACGGTTTCTAAATTCACAGTTAATACAATTGTATATGGACTAATATATTTAGATAAATTAACTGATGCAATAAATGGAAACACCGTACACACTAAACTTAAAATTAACAAACCTATGATTGAATTATTATCTAAACTAAAAAATAAAGGTGTAAAACTTTGCGTACAACATAATACAATCGTTAAACCAATAAATGCGGTTAATAATTCATAAAAACTAATAATAGCTGGTTGAATAGTTTTTACTAATAAACCATTGAGTACACCAAATATAGATGAAGTAAAGGCTGCCAACATTCCTAAAACAATGCCTAACCAAAAATGAGTTTCAATACTAAAAATTAAAGCAATAGCGCCAATAATTATTAAACCAATAATTACTTCGTAAAAACGAATGCTACGTTTGTATAAAATGGGCTCTACAATTGAACTAAATAATGTGCCTGTGCTAAAAGCAACTAAGGTTACACTTATATTTGATACTTTAATAGCACCATAAAATGCTAACCAATGCACCATTATAATTAAGCCAACACCGCCCAATTGTAAAAACTGTTTTTTGGTAATAAGTATAGCTTGCTTGCTTATAACTAAATAAAATAAAGTAACTATAGCGCTTATTAAAACCCTAAACCATACAATTTGCCATGCATCTACGGTAATAAAACGCCCTAATACAGGAGAGAAACCCCAAATAAATACAATTAAATGAAGCAGCAAATAATGTTTATTTATACCTTTAAGCAAATTTTAATAAAACACAAATTTAGGCTTAAACAATGATTAACCCAATTATTTATTTTGATAATAATGCTACCACAAAAGTTGATAACGAGGTTATAAATACCATGTTACCCTATTTTAATACCCATTATGGTAATGCAGCAAGTAAGTTGCACCAATTTGGTTGGGTAGCAAACGCCGCTGTTGAAGATGCGCAACAAAAAATTGCTAAATTAATTAATTGCCAAGCTAATGAATTAATTTTTACATCAGGTGCAACAGAAAGTGTAAACCTAGCGATTAAAGGTGTTTTTGAAGCCTATAAAACAAAAGGTAATCATATTATTACCTGTAAAACTGAGCATAAAGCCGTATTAGATACGTGTAATAGTATACAAAAACAAGGAGCTGAAATTACTTATTTAAATGTTAATAGAGAAGGATTAATAGATTTAGAAGAGCTGCAATTAGCCATAAAACCTACTACTATTTTAGTAAGTATAATGGCTGCTAATAACGAAACAGGCGTTATTCAACCTATCGAAAAAATAGCTCAAATTTGTAATACAAACAGTATTATTTTTTTTAGCGATGCTACACAGTTTGTGGGCAAAGAGCGTTGCGATTTAAATGAATTAGGCATTCATTGTATGGCATTTAGTGCGCATAAATTATATGGGCCCAAAGGTGTTGGCGCTTTGTATGTGAAACAAAAAAACCCACGTGTAAATATTATTGAACAAATTAATGGGGGTGGGCATCAAAACAATAAACGTGCAGGTACTTTAAATGTGCCTTTAATTGTAGGTTTTGGTATAGCTGCACAATTAGCCGAAGAAAATTATTGGGAAGACTCTACACATATATCAAAACTAAAAAACTATTTTGAACACCAATTATTAGATATTGGAGGCTTAACTATTAATGGTAGTACGCGCTATCGTTTGTACAACACCAGTAATATAACATTTCCAACACATTTAAAAATAACATCTTTGGTTAATCATTTTGCATTTGCAAGTGGATCGGCTTGTAGTAGTGCAGATACTGAACCCTCGCACGTTTTAAAAGCGATGGGGATTGATGAGGATGAAATAAAAAATACATTTAGATTTTCATTTGGTAAATACAATACCCTTGATGAAGTAAAATTAATTGTGGAGAGAATACATAAAATTAATAACTAATTACCCTAATCTCTTTTTTAAAGTGTAAATCAACTCAAATACACATCTTGCCCTATAGTTCCAAAAACTTTTAGGCTACTTTTTACTTCGGCTAATTTATTTTCCCACAAGTTTGTTTCATCATTGTTAAATATAATTTTTGAGGTAGAGTTTATAAACCAATTTTTATTTTTTAATTCGGTATTTAGTTGTTCAGAATCCCAACCACTGTACCCTACAAAAAAACGTATTTGTTTTTGGCTTAAGTTACCTTGATTAATTAAATGCAATACATCATTATAATTGCCACCAAAATAAATATTATCTTTTATGGCTAAGCTATTTTGTATGGCATTACCTAATGTATGTAAAAAAAATAATTGATTTTTAGCAACTGGGCCGCCTTCATAGATAGGGAAATTAGCATTATTTAATTCGGGTCTTAAATCGCTTAACTTATAATTAGTTTTAAAATTTAAAATTAAACCAACCGATTCGCTAATTGTATGACTAGTAACACAAATTACCGAACGATTAAAAAAACCATCGTTTAATAAAGGATGCGCTATTAATAAATTACCTAACATTAATCAAAATTAAAATTTAATTTATAATGTAGTGTATTTAAAATATTAAATTTGATAAAAAATTACAACATGATAATAGCCGCCATAGTTGCTACCGATTTAAATAATGCCATAGGTAAAAACAATAAATTGTTATGGCATTTGCCTGCTGATTTAACTTTTTTTAAAAGTACAACTATGGGTTGCCCAATAATAATGGGTCGAAAAACTTACGAAAGTATTGGTAGACTTTTGCCTGGCAGAAAAAATATTATTATTAGCCGAAATGTAGATTATAAAGTAGAAGGTGCTTTTATTTTTAACACCATTAGCGATGCCATTAAAAGCTGTACCGAAGAAAAAATATTTATTATTGGTGGTGCTCAAATCTACGACCAAAGTATAAATATAATTACCGAAGTGTATAAAACATTAGTAAAATCAGAATTTGAAGCCGATACTTTTTTTGTAGATTTAAAAAATAGTAATTTTAAATTAACGTGGCAACAATGTTTTAATGCCGACGAAAAAAACAAATACGATTATTGTTTTGAAAAATGGGAAAAAGTTTCTTAAGATTCTGAACAATACCTGAACATCTACCTTCTTCTTATTTCCAGCCACCACCTAATGCCTTATAAACACTAACTCTAGCGTTCATTTGTAATTTTTTTGTTTCTATTAATTCAATTTTTGCTTCTAAAGCATCGCGTTGAGTAAGCAAAACTTCCATATAATCTGCCCTCGCCGATTTAAAAAGATTAGTTGAAATGTTAATTGATTCATTTAATGCCTGTACCTGTTTTTCTTTTAAATTGTAACTTTGTTTTAAATTATTAATGTTGGATAGTTGATTAATTACCTCAATATGGGCTTTTAAAATTGCACGTTCGTAATTATATACGGCTTGTATTTGTTTTGAATTAGCCGAATAATAATTTGCTTTTATAGCATTTCTATTTATAAGTGGTGCAACTAAATTACCTGCTATGGAGTATATTAATGATTGTGGATTAATTAAATAAGTTGGATTAAATGCCTGATAACCCACACCAGAATTAATAATTAATGATGGGTAAAAATTTGCCTTTGCTGCTTTTACATCTAATTTAGAAGCTACTAAATCTAATTCGGCTTGTTTAATATCGGGTCTGTTTTGTAATAATTGAGAAGGAATACCTTCATAAATTGTATCAGGTTTTAAATTACTAAAAGATGTGGAGCTTCGTGTAACAGGTTGCGGAAATCTACCTAACAAAAAATTAATTCTATTTTCGGTTTCGGTAATTTGTTGCATAATATAATACTGACGACTTTGTGTTTTAAGCATCTCTGCCTCAAACCTACGCACGGCAAGCTCTGTAACCTTTGCCGCTTGTTTTTGTAGCTTTACAATTTCAAGTGAATTTTGATAAATTTTGATGTTCTCTTTTAAAATTTCTAATTGATTATCTAATGCAATTAATTCGTAATAATTAGTTGCAATTTCAGAAATTAAATGAGTTACCATAAAATTTTTACCTTCAACGCTCGATAAATATTTTGCCATAGCAGAATTTTTAGCATTACGTAATTTTTTCCAAATATCTACTTCCCACGATACGCCAAGCCCAAAAGCATAATTTGGCAGTATTTCAGGTACAATCTGTCCAGGTGTAATATTGTTTACCGCATCGCTAGCACCTTGGCTAGTGTACTTTGGAGTCTTTGTCACTCCAGCACCTACGCCTATCCCAACAAAAGGAATGTACGCTCCTTTTCTTACTCTTACTTCGTTTTTAGCAATAGTAATTTCTTGTAAAATAATATTTAGCTCTTGATTTTTTTTTAAAGAAGAATCGATTAATGCAATCAAATTGGGATCGGTAAAAAAATCTTTCCATTTTGTTTTTGCGGAATTGACTGTATCTTTTAAATTATTAAAACTTGTAGGCACGGTTTTGTTTTCGGTTTTTTGAACCAATGATGGACCAATACAAGCTGTGTATATAAAACTAACACAGGCTATAATTAAATATATGATTAATTTACTTTTTTGCATTATTTTCATTTTCTTCGGTTTGTGGAAAATTATCTAATTGATTAACAAAATCTTCGGTTAAGGAGCCTTCTTCTTCATTTTTAATGAGTTTTCGGCCTTCGGCCCAACTGCCAAATATGTAATATAATCCGGGTACAATAATTACACCAAAAATAGTACCAAATAACATACCACCTAATGCTGAAGAGCCTATTGTTCGGTTACCAATAGCTCCTGCCCCATGCGATAAAACTAATGGAATTAATCCTGCAATAAATGCAAAGGAAGTCATTAATATAGGGCGGAACCGCACCTTTGCACCATCAATAGCGGCTTCTAAAATAGTAGCACCCAGCCTATGTTTTTGTACTGCAAACTCTACAATTAACACTGCATTTTTACCAAGCAAACCTATAAGCATTACAAGCCCTACTTGCGCGTAAATATCATTTGCCAAACCCATTGCTTTAATTAACATAAAAGAGCCAAAAACACCTGGTGGAAGTGATAAAATTACTGCTAGCGGAATAATAAAGCTTTCGTACTGAGCTGCTAATACAAAATAAACAAATATTAAAACAATAATAAAAATAATGATAGCTTCATTACCTCGTCTTACCTCATCGTAGGAAAGGGCTGCCCAATCTACATCAAAGCCAATTGGCAATGTTTTTTTAGCTACTTCTTGTACAGCTTTTATAGCCTCGCCGCTACTGTATCCTTTAGCTGGCGCACCTCGAATGCCAGCCGTATTGTACATATTATAATGGTTAATTTCATTAGCACCTTGTTTCTTTTTAATTTTCATAAATGCAGAAAAAGGAACCATTTCATCGTGATTATTTTTTACATACAAATTCATAATGTCTGAAGGTAATTTTCTAAATTCAGGTGCTGCTTGAACAAATACTTTAAAAAAGCGTTGGTATTTAATAAAACCCAATTCGTAAGTACTGCCTACAAAAATAGAAAGCGTGTTCATGGCATTGCCAATAGTTACTCCTTTTTGCATTGCCAATTGGTTATCAATTTCAATTTCGTATTGGGGGTAACTGGCACTAAAAAATGAAAACAAACCTGTTAATTCTTTACGCTCACCAAGCTCGTGCATAAAATCATTTTTTACTTTTTCGAGTAAATTATAATCGCCACTATTCGTTTTATCTAGTAACTGCAGTGCAAATCCACCAGCGGCTCCAAAACCAGGAACAGCAGGCGGATCAAAAAATTCGATTGTTGCACCTGGAATAGCTTTTGCTTTTTCTTCCAATTCATAAATAATTTCTTGCATGGTATGTTTACGTTTATTCCAAGGCGTAAGGTTAATTAAACATGTACCTGCATTTGATCCACGTCCCTCCGTTAAAACTTCGTAACCAGCAATTGATGAAACCGATTTTACACCATCTACTTTTTGAATGATGGTTTGTAATTGGCGCGAAATATCGTTTGTTCGCTCGAGCGTAGAGCCAGGCGGTGTTTGAATAATGGCATAAATCATTCCTTGATCTTCACTAGGAATAAAACCTGACGGTAAAGTATTTGAAATTAAAATAATGCCTCCAGCAAATGCTAACCATAAACCTATGGTAATATATTTTTTGTGTGCTATTCGGTTTAGTAAGCCAACATATTTGTTAGTTAATTTTTCAAAAAGTCTATTAAAGCCATCTAAAAATTTACTTAACCATGTTACTTTTTTTGGTATGCCATGATTGTTTTTTAATATCATAGCACATAAAACAGGTGTTAAGGTTAAGGCTATAAAGCCCGATAATACAATGGCACTTGCCATGGTAATAGAAAACTGTTTGTAAAATGTACCCACTGGCCCAGGCATAAATGCTACAGGAATAAATACGGCAGTCATTAACAGTGTAATAGCAATTACAGCGCCACTAATTTCTTTAATTACTTTTTGCACGGCTCGGTAGGGAGATAAGTGAAACTCTTCCATAGCGGCGTGCACCGCCTCAACGACGACAATGGCATCATCTACCACAATACCAATTGCTAATACTACTGCAAATAATGTAATCATATTAATAGTGAGCCCAAATAGTTGCATAAAAATAAAAGCACCAATAAGCGATATAGGAACGGCAAGGGTTGGAATAAGAGTAGAGCGCCAATCTCCAAGAAAAATAAATACCACTAATGCTACTAAAATAAAAGCATCTCTCAATGTATCAATTACATTTTCGGTAGAGGCATCGAGAAAGTTAGAGACATCATAACTCACTTCGTAATCCATTCCTGGCGGGAAAGATTTTTTTAACTCTTCTAACTTTGCTTTTACATTTTCAATTACTTTACTGGCGTTACTACCATAAGTTTGTTTTAAAACGATGGCAGCAGAAGGGTTACCATTAAGATTAGAATAAATATCGTAATATTCACTACCCAACACAACAGTTGCCACATCTTTTAAACGAAGTAATTCTCCATTTGGATTAGAACGAATAATAACATTTTCATATTCTTTAGGTTCGCTAAACCTATCGGGATAAGATAGTACATATTCTAAAGCTTCGGCTTGTTTGCTATCTCCCCTACCTATCCTACCAGGTTTACCAATAATGCTCTGATCTGCCAGTGCTTCCATCACTTCATCTGGCGATACTTTGTATGCACGCATCCTATCGGGATTTAACCATACACGCATAGCATATTGCCTACTTCCTAGTATACGTGCTTGCCCAATACCACTAATACGCTGAATTTCAGGTATCATATTGACACCTGCATAATTGAATAAAAATTTCATGTTGGCATTTGTGTCTTTACTATAAAGATTAACATACATCAACATACTAGGTATTACAGGCGTTATTACTACACCTTCGCGCTGAACTAAAATAGGTAGCCTATTGGTAACTTGTTGTACACGATTAGAAACCTGTACTAAAGCTTGATTTATATCTGTACCAGGATTAAATACTACTTGAATATTAGCTTCGCCAGCACTAGTAGCATCCGAAGTCATATAACGCATACCCCAAGCGCCGTTTATAGATTGCTCGAGAGGAATAATTACAGATTCTGCTAACGATTTTGCGCTAGCACCAGGGTAAGATGCAGAAACCATTACTACTGGAGGTGCAATTTCAGGAAACTGTGAGGTAGGCAATGTTTTAATTGCCAGCATTCCCAAAAAAATAATTACAAGGGATAATATTATGGCGAGTACTGGCCGTTTTAAAAATAGATTAAACATTTTTTTTAGTATTAATATTATTCAACATAAACTTTTAAGTGAGAAATTACCGATTTTGGATTCTCATACTCGAATTCAATTTTATCACCATCTTTTACTTTACGAATACCTTCTAATAAAATTTTTTCATTCTCGGCTAAGCCGTTTTTTATCGCATATAAATCGGGCATCTCAGAGGCAATGGTAATTTCGCGCTGTTTTACAACATTATTTTTATCAACCACAAATACATATCTTTTTTCGAGTACTTCAAAGGTGGCCTTTTGAGGTACTAATAACGCATTGTTTAAAGGTGCAGATACCAATACATTGCCCGTTTCGCCATGTCGTAATAATTTATCAGGATTGGCAAATGTGGCTCTAAATGCAATGTTACCGGTTTCGTTATTAAAGTCTGCTTCAATTGTTTCAACAACTCCTATGTATTTAAATAGTTGATTATTTGCCATTAATAGTTTTACTTTTAATAAACTATCTTTATTTATATGCGATTTATAATCTAAATACTCAGATTCGGGTACATTAAAGTACACCCACATTTTACTGTTGTCTGACAATGTGGTTAATAAATCTCCTTCGTTTATTAGGCTCCCTAGCCTTACTTGAAAATGATCCATAATGCCATTAAATGGTGCTTTAATTTGTGTAAAGCCTAAGTGAACTTTAGCCAAATCTAGTTCAGCTTTAGCTTTATCGAGTTTTGCTTTTGCTAATGCTAATTCGTTTTTTGATACTACATTTTTTTCGCTAAGTGCTAATGTATTTTCATACTCAATTTCTACATAATTAGCTTCGGCTTGGGCTTTTTGAAATTCTGCTTGTAATATAAGTGGCATAATTTGAAACATCATTTGCCCTTCTTTTACAGACTGTCCTTCATCTACAAATATTTTTTGGAGATATCCTTTTTCTAAGGCTCTTAGTTCAATATGACTAATAGCGTGTATTTGACAGACATACTGGCGTGTAACGGTTGTGTCTTTTCTTAAAGGGCTTGTGACCAAAAATTTGATTTCTTCTTCCTTTTCTTCTTTTTTTGATCCACAACTTGAACTAAATAAAATAGCACACGTACTAATAAAGATGAGTGATTGTCTCATAGGTTTTTAATATAAAAAAATAATTTAAAAATGATTTGTTGTGTGAATACACATTACCCCAGAAATGATGGGCTTTAAACTCTATAATTACAAATGGCGGTGTAGATAGGAATGCCAGAATATAACTCTGTAATTAACGTAGATGAGGAATAATAATTAAATGTGTAATGGCTATTATTTACTTTTAAATACTGAGGAATATACAGGTAGAGTAAATCTTTTTGTAATTTATGTTCCGTGTCATCATCTTCTTCAAAATCAAAAATAAAATTAACTGAACTATAATTGGTCTGTGGTAATTGAGTGTAACTTAGGTGAAGTTTATTTTGATAATTTGTTAAGTAATTTTTATGAAGTGTAATTTTGATTAAACAACTAAAAAGAATTACTGATATAGCTAAAATTAATCTACAAGAAATCTTTTTATTCATATTACAAATTTATTATAAAATAAATTTTATAAATGTTAAAATATACTAATTTATATTTTTTAATTACAGATAAACAAAATGCATTCATCAGTATAATTTATATTAAATGCAACACTTACAATAAATATGAAAGCTAAGGCCTTTAAGGATAGAGTGATACTGCAAAGAGTGGTATTTCCGGAGGGAATTCAGTATGATAAGAAAA
>JANYEQ010000021.1 GCA_025363015.1 Bacteroidota bacterium | reverse complement strand
AATAGCATAGCCCTTGTTTTCAATTATTAAAATTTTAGTATATTCGCCACCTAAAATGTTAAAACAAATTGCCCATTTTATTTTAAAATTTAGACTTGCATTAATTATTACAATTATTGCAATTACTGCATTTATGGCATTTTTTGCCAGTAAAATAGAAATCACTTATAGCTTTGCTCGCTTACTGCCCGATAACGATAGCACCAGTATTGATTACGATTTTTTTAAACAAAAATTTGGGCAAGATGGTACCATTTTAGTAATAGGTATTGATAAAGACAAATTAAACAACCTTAACAACTATCAAGCTTGGGCTAAATTAGGCGATGATATTAAAAACTTAGCGGGTATTAAAGCCGTAATATCTATGGCGCGCCTTAATGATTTAGTGCTAAATGATACCCTAGGTAAATTTGAATTTAAACCCTTAAAAAATCTTAACCCAACTACCCAAAGCGAGTTAGATGATTTATTACTTAAAATAAATTCCTTAAAGTTTTATGAAGGCATAATATTTAATAGCAAAACAAAATCTACCCTAATGGCGGTAACTTTTTTTGAGAAAGATTTAAACTCAAAAGCCCGATTAGAAATAGTTGATAATATTAAAAACGAAATTAAAAAATTTAACACCCAAACCGAAATAGAAACCTACGCCTCGGGTCTTCCATTTATTCGCACCAGCGTTATGCGTAAAATTCGTAACGAAATGAGTTTTTTCTTATGTGTAGCCTTAATTGTTACCGCACTATTATTGTTTATTTTCTTTCGCTCATTATACCCCGTTATTTTTTCGTTATTAGTAGTTGTTAGCGGTGTAGCAACTTCATTAGGTACAATAGTATTATGTGGGTATAAACTATCCGTTTTATCGGGCTTAATACCACCCTTAATAATTGTAATAGGTGTTCCTAATTGTATTTTAATTTTAAATAAATACCATACCGAATTAGCCCAAGGACAAAATAAATTTAATGCCCTACATATTGCTATTCAACGTTCGATATCTTCGTTATTTTTTGCAAATATTACCACATCTATTGGTTTTGCTGTGTTTTGTGCCATTCAAAATAAATTACTGTTTGAGTTTGGTTTAATCGCATCATTAAATGTTATGAGCACCTTTTTATTTTCGGTAATACTAGTACCTACCATTTTTAGTTATTTACCCGCTCCATCGCCCAAGCATTTAAAGCATTTAGATAGAAAACGCTTAAGCCAAATATTAAGTAAAGTAGCCTTTATTACTCAAAATTATCGCAAAACAATTTATGTTGCTGTTATAATTATAAGCGTAATTAGCCTGATAGGGTTATTAAAAATTAAAGCCTTTGGTTATGTGGTAGATGATATACCAAATACCGATGTTTTAAAAACCGATTTAAAATATTTTGAAACGAACTACGGTGGTGTTCTTCCATTTGAAATTACCATTGATACAAAAAAAGATAATGGGGTGTTTTTAAATAATGCCCAATGCTTATACAAAATAAACCGTGCACAAAAATTAATAGCACAGTATAACGAGTTTTCGCGCCCTGTTTCGGTAGTAGAAGGTGTTAAATTTTTATACCAAACTTATAAAGGAGGCGAAGAAAAATTTTATAAATTACCTGCTGCCACCGATTTAAAAACCATTGCAGATTATGTAAAACAAGAAAAAGAAAAACAGAATCAACTATCGGCCTTTATTGATAGCACTAAACGTTATACCCGCATTACCGTTCAAATAGCCGATTGTGGAAGCACACGTGTAAAGCAAATAACCTCCCAACTAAAACCTCGCTTAGATAGTATTTTTAACTACGACGACGATGAAAAAAAATGGCTAACTGGTACTGAACGTTTTGATGTAAAACTAACAGGTAATTGTATTGTATTTTTAAAAGGAAACGAATTTTTAGTAAACAATTTAGTAGAAAGCGTAGTACTAGCCATTATACTTATTGCACTTTTTATGCTTACTTTATTTACTTCGTTTCGTATGATTTTAATATCAACCATCCCCAGTCTAGTAGCTTTAATAATTACAGCAGGCTTAATGGGTTACTTAGGCATTCCATTAAAACCAAGTACTATTTTAGTATTTAGTATTGCCTTTGGTATTAGTAGCGATGGCACCCTTTATTTTTTAACCAAATACCGTTTCGAAATTCGGAAAAACAAACTAAGTATTAGTAACGCCGTAAGCCTTACTATTAAAGAAACTGGCATAAGTATGGTATACACCGCCGTAGTATTGTTTTTTGGATTTGGTATGTTTGCCTTATCGGGTTTTGGTGGTACGCAGGCTCTGGGTGTTTTAATTTCGTTTACATTATTAGTGGCCTATTGTGCCAACTTAATTTTATTACCAGCCTTTTTATTATCGCTAGAAAAACGGCTAACCAATAAACAATTTATTGAAGAAAAAAGTATTATTGATACCGAAGTAGAAGATCCCCATTAATTAATACATTGCTAAAAAAACTTACCTTACTCAAGGTTTATTATAATTCTACACGTTTCGATTTTATTTCAGTATCAAAAAATATACTGGCTGCTTTATCAAATACTTGAGGCAAATCAGTAGTACAAAATTGTATTAAACCTTTTTTACTACAATTTTTTTCTAATTGGCTATGGCGTTGTAAATAATCGTTTAAACTACTGGCTACAATGGTGCCCTGCGATAATAACTTTACATGCTCTGGTAAATACTGTTTTATTTTTTGTTCAATAATTGGGTAATGTGTACAGCCTAAAATAATAGCATCAATAGTAGGTTGTTGTTGCATTAAATTGCCAACATATTTTTTAATAAAATAGTCAGCGCCCACGCTATCTAACTCATTATTTTCTATTAAAGGCACCCACATGGGGCAGGCTTGCTGGTAAACATTTACGTTTGGAAAAAATTTTTCAATTTCAACCAAGTACGAACCCGAACTTATAGTACCTGCTGTACCTAACACGCCTACGCAATTTGTTTTTGTAAAATTTCCTATTAATTCGGTGGTAGGCCTAATAACGCCTAACACGCGCTTATTAGGCGCAATTAATGGTAAATTTTTTTGCTGAATGGTGCGTAATGCCTTTGCCGAAGCAGTGTTACATGCCAATATTACCAAATGGCACCCTTGATTAAATAAATAGTTAACACATTGCAAAGTATATTCGTAAACGGTTTCAAAACTACGCGAACCATAAGGAGCACGAGCGTTATCGCCCAAATACAAATAATCGTATTGGGGTAATTTTTTTACAATTTCTTTTAAAACCGTTAAACCTCCGTAACCGCTATCAAATATACCAATGGGTGAATATTTATTTTTAGTATTCATCTAATTTAAAACCAAACATCTATACAAAAAATTAATTCATTACGGTAATTGGTTACTTTATTGCCTTGCACAAAAATTAAATTTTCGCTTTGCAATAACCTTCCTTCTATGCTTAAAGATACTTTAGCAAATGGTTTGTATTCAAACCCAGCCGTTGTTCCGTAAACCGATTTACCAATGCTTGTAGTGCCTGTTAAAATTTGGTTATAATCGCTAAAAAATTCTTCTCTACCATAAAGTGCAAACTTTTTTAGTGCTTGATATTTAAGTACAATTAAACCGCTATACAAACTTGCATTTTTAGTTAAATCACTTTTTAAAGAGTGAGTTTGTAAGCCATAATTTGCCTCGGCTGCCATTAAAAATTTAGCCGAAGTATAGGTTAAATAAAAATTATTGTAATAACGTTGTTGCTTTATGGTAATACTATCTGGGGTTTCGGTACCTGTAATAAAATTATACGTAAGCGATAAATTACTGGTGGGTTGATACACTATGCTTGTACCCACAAATTTATTTTTATTATTATCAGCAAAACTATTTAAACTATTAAATGAATTTACCTGAACCGATAATTTTGAATTTACTTCATATGTTAATTTCATTCCTGCCAAAAAATACGGTTCGTAAAAATTAACTAAAGTCATGCTAGATGTAATATTTTCGCGCGGTTGCGAGCTTTCTACACCAATATGCGACCTAAAAAAGCCTGCATCTAACCATAAGTGTTTAATTAATTTTACACCAGCATTGGCTTCCTGTATTACGTTGTATTGCTTACTCCAAACCGATTGTGGAATATCGCCAAAGTGTATTCCTAAATTACTACGAATATTTTTTGATACATATTGTACATCAATTAAAGCCATATTTAACCCAAACTGTTTATTTCGAGCCGCCATTGTAGGAAATTGAACAAAGCCATTTTGCTCTGTATCATCATCATAATATGAAAAATAGGTAGAAACATAGCCGCCAATATTTAACTTTGCTTGCTGTAAAGTATCATTTTCAGCCAAATGTTTCTTACTGTTAAACAAAATGCTAGAATCGCTTATGGTTACTATTTTTGGAATATATTTACTTTTTAGATTCAGACTGTCGTATTTTTGAGAAAAAGCAATAGTTGTAACTAAGCAAAAAATAAGTATTACTTTTAAATAATTAAGCATTTTTAAGAATAGATTGTAAAATTAACACAATAAATCATTTAACTTTACGTTATTATACTTCATTTGCTAAAAAAAACGTTTTTATATTTATTTACTTTCTTAAGTTTTGTGGCTATATCGCAAACAAAAAAACGCCATTTTAAACAACGCGAAATTGGTATTTTTGGTGGTGCAAGCTATTATATTGGCGATTTAAACCCCCGCACGCATTTTAAATTTAGCCACCCTGCCATTGGTATTTTATTTAGATATAGTACTAATTACCGCTTTGCGTTTAGGTTTGGCTTTAATTATGGTACCGTAAGTGCCGATGATAGTAAAAGTAAAGAAGTAGACCAATTAGAGCGTAATTTAAATTTTAGGTCGCGTATTTACGATTTTCATACAGTAGCTGAATTTAATTTTGTAGAATACCGAATTGGGCACGAAAAACATTATATGAGTTTATATTTATTTGCAGGCTTGGGCGCATTTTATATGAACCCACAAAGCAATATTGGCAATGGTTACCAAGATTTACAGAGTTTAAAAAACGAAGGGCAAAGCAAAAGTTACTCTAAAATACAACTATCACTACCATTTGGTGTAGGCTTTAAATGGAATTTAACTGATAATATTGGCTTAGCAGTAGAATGGGGCCCTCGTAAAACCTTTACCGATTATTTAGACGATGTAAGTGGTGCTTACCCAATAGCTGGTAAGGGCTCGGTATTTAGTAACCAAAGTAAAGATGGCTCAGCTTTTGCCGGGAGTATGAGAGGTAACCCTCGTACAAAAGATTGGTTTTTTTATTATGGTTTTACAATAAATTTTAAGTTACCGTCGCCTGATAAAGAATGTCATGGCATGAGTTTTGGCAGTTAGTTTTTTTATAAATTATTACTCGGTTTTAAAGTAAACCTCAATCCAACATAACCCAAAATTCCTGCAATTAGTGAGCTTATTATCACTGCAATTTTTGAAACATTAATAATTTGTAAATCGGTAAATGCTAAAAGTGTAATAAACATACTTATTGTAAAGCCAATACCTGCCAATAAACCTGTTAAAAACAAATGTTTTTTATTAATCCCTTCAGGCAAAACACACAAACCAAGTGTAATACCCAGCATACAAAATAAAAATATACCCATTGGTTTACCCACAATTAAACCCAACATAATGCCGTAGCTATTTGCAGAACTTAAATTACTTAATAGCTCAGGTTGAATATGAATGGCCGTATTTGCCAATGCAAAAATTGGGAGTATAAAAAATGCAACTGGTAAATGTAAACGCTGTTGTAATTTATACGAAATAGAAGTTTCTTCGCCCTTACCAAAGGGAATGGCAAAGGCAAGTAAAATACCAGTAATGGTTGCATGAATACCAGAACGATACATAAAAAACCATTGGATACAGCCCAGTAATAAATACAACCATAGGCGTTGTACTTTATATTTTCGTAACAACAACATTATTACAAAAATTAATAAGGCTAATAAAAAATAAAGAGTTAAAAAATTAGTAGAATAAAAAAGTGCAATTACAATAATAGCTCCCAAATCGTCAATAATAGCTAAAGCTGTTAAAAATATTTTTAAAGATATAGGCACTCTATTACCCAATAACGAAAGTACGGCTAACGAAAAAGCAATATCGGTAGCCATTGGAATACCAAAACCCGTTTGCGATGCTAAGCCTTTGTTAAAAGCAAAATGAATAAGGGCAGGTACCAACATACCACCCAATGCAGCAAATACAGGCAATAACGATTTTTTAATGTCTGATAATTCGCCTACATAAAGTTCGCGTTCTATTTCTAAACCTACTAATAAAAAAAATAGAGTCATTAAACCATCGTTAATCCAAAACTCTAAAGATTTATTAAAGATAGTAAAGTGCCAAAGGTGAATATAATCCTGACCAAAACTACTATTAGCTACTATTAAGGATATAATTGTACACGCAACTAATACCAATCCTGCCGCTTTTTTGCTATTTGTAAATTCGGTAAATAGTTTAGTTAGTTTCATTTATTGTTTTTCAACTATAAAATTTATTTAGCACAACTTTAAATAAATTTTATAAAATTATTTGCAAATACTCTACTATTAAGTATTTAAGTACTGCGCCTTATAATAATTTGCATAATTGCCTGAAGTAACATTATCTAACCATTGGTTATTATTCAAATACCAATCTACAGTGCGTTCTAAGCCCTGCTCAAAGGTTACGCTTGGCACCCAACCCAAATCGTTTTTCAGTTTAGAAGCGTCAATGGCATAACGTAAATCGTGGCCGGCACGGTCTTTAACAAATGTTATTAATTGTTCGTTGGTGCCCTCGGCTCTATTTAATTTTTTATCCATTAAACGGCAAAGCAAACGTATTACATCAATGTTTGTCCACTCATTATGCCCACCTATATTGTAGGTGCTACCTAATTTTGCTTTATGAAAAACAGTATCAATGGCGGTAGCATGGTCTTCTACAAACAGCCAATCGCGTACATTTTCGCCTTTTCCATAAATAGGTAAGGGTTTACTATTTTTTATATTATTAATACAAAGCGGTATTAATTTTTCAGGGAAATGATTGGGCCCATAGTTATTACTACAATTGCTAATTACAACGGGTAAGCCATACGTATCGTGATAAGCACGCACAAAATGATCGCTACTTGCTTTGCTTGCCGAGTAAGGACTATGGGGATCGTAGCTAGTTTCTTCAGTAAACATACCTGTATCGCCCAATGCACCATACACTTCATCAGTACTTACATGGTAAAATTTTTGAAAGGATGTTGTATCTTTTTTATATGCTGTTTTAGCTGCATTTAATAAATTTACAGTACCAATTACATTTGTCATTACAAACTCTAAAGGATTGGTAATGCTTCTATCTACATGGCTTTCGGCTGCTAAATGTATAACAGCATTATAATTTTCAGCGGTAAATAATTCGTCAATAAAATTAGCGTCAACAATATCGCCTTTTATAAATTTGTAGTTTGCTTTGTTTTCAATATCAGTTAAATTGGCTAAGTTACCAGCGTAGGTAAGCTTATCTAAGTTATGAATAGTGTAGTTTGGATATTTATTTACAAATAATCGCACCACGTGAGAGCCAATAAAACCTGCTCCTCCTGTAATTAAAATTTTCATTTTTAGTATATTTTGTTTCGTGTAAATTTATTAAAATATATAGTAAATACCACTTGTTAATGCAATTTTTAGTTTTTTTCACAATTAATAGCTATTTAAACCGTTAATAATTGGTTATATTTACTTTCTTTAAAAAACAATTATTGAAAACTATTAAACTCATATCCATAACATTTTTTTATTTTGTAACTTTAGTAAGTTGCAAAAAAGACCATAGAATTTTAGGTACTGATGTGCAACCTGAGGGCGATGCGCTAAATGCAAGTTTTACTGATACCTCAAGTATATTTGCTTATACAAAAAAATACGATGTAATTGCATCATTTAACGATGGCTTTAAATATTTAGGTAGTAATGCCGACCCAATTTTTGGCCGCACTGATATTGGTTTGTATTGCAATCCTACTATTAATTTAACCAATGTTAGTTTTGGCGCTAATGCTAATTTAGTGAGCGCCGAGTTAATTTTTGCAGTACCCATTAATAGCGATTTTGTTGGCGATACCGCCACACATTTAACGTATTCAGTATATCCAATTACCACAACATTAAGCCCATCAAGGGTTTATTATAGTACTAACGATTCACTTCATAATAAAAATACTCCCATTGGTGGTGGACAAGTGGGTTACAGTTTTTACAACGGTTCGTTTGTGATTCGCATACCTATTGATTATAATTATGCAAATGCAATTTTAAATAATCCTCAATATTTAATAGATAATGCCACATTTACTAGCAAGTACTTAGGCTTTTATATTACCAGTAAAATGAGTGGTTTAAACACTTCTACTCAAGGCATAATTGCAAAATTTAATTTAGATGATCCTAATAGCGGTTTCTTTTTACGTTATACCAATGGCACACCTACTGCCGTAAAAGATTACAAATTATTTCAATTTAATTTTTCAGGTACAAATGCAGTACGCTTTAATACTGCTACCTACCAGCCTGGAGCTGGAGGCCTTTTTAATTTACAATTACAATATTTTAATATTGATACTGCTTTAGGCAAACAAAATTTATATTTAAAAGGCATGGGTGGTACACGTATAAAATTATACATACCTAATTTAAATTTTTTAAAAAAATATAACGATACCGTACCCTTAGCAATCAATAGAGCTGAAGTTATTTTAAACGTTGACCCTGCTTTTACTATTAGTAAAAATTATGCAGTACCACCAAAATTAGCATTATTACCCCTAGATTCGTTAGGCCGCGAAACCTTAGCACAAGATCAGTTAACAGCAACTGATTTTGCTCGTTATGGTGGCGATTATGATAGTACAAGCAAACGTTATGTATTTAATATTGCGCGCCATGTGCAAGCCATTATAAAAGGTAAACGAAAAAATTATGGCTTTTATGTTGTAATAGCAGATGCTAATAGAGTTTATACAGCTAGGCGCGATAATTTTATAAACAGAGTTGTTTTAGCAGGAGCAAATCATCCTGCTTTAAAGCCTAAATTTAATTTAAGTTTTGTAAAATTTAAAAACGAATAAACAAACTTTTCATTTTAATGAAACAATTATTAATAGCATTTTTAAGCCGTTATTCTTATCCTCAAAAAGATTTTGCATCAGCCATAATAAATTCCATTAATCAACCTATTTCTTTACTTGTAGATGCTCCCTGCGGTAATGGAGAAACTACTCAATTATTTTTTAAAAAAATAAATTGTAAAATTATTGGTGCCGATATTTCAGAAAAATTTATCCGTTACGCGAAAAATAATTATTCTAAAAAAATAATTTTTTATCAAAAAGATATTACAACTTTAATTTCTGAATTAAATAATGTAGATGCTTTTTGTTTAATTAATTCTATTTTTTTATTGCCTCAACCACAAAACATTCTTAAAAAAATTAAAAATACTTTATCGCTTAATGGTAAATTATATGTTATAATTCCTAATGTTAAAAGTATTAATTACATAAATTTTAATTCTAAAAATCCAAGCATAAATAATATACAACCAAATCACAACGATTTTATTAACTATGTTGAAGACTTAGGTTACAAATTTTTAAATTCTGAAAAACTGTGTTTTGCAAATATATATGGGCGAACTGAATTAAAATATTTTTCAATTTTTTCAGTATTTTATTTACGCTTTTTAAGTTTTTTATTTAA